>CANIAV010000072.1 GCA_947465365.1 Actinomycetota bacterium
CGCTGATTGCTAAAACAGCTACTACTGAGAAAAATGCGCGACGTATTTTCTGGCGTCGCACCTTGGCAATTATGATTGGGGCTAAATCACGGTTTTCTAGGACGCCGAGGGCCATCCATTGCATCTCGCGTTTGATTAGCGGATCTACATCACTCATTGTTATCCACCACTTCCGCGATTACCGTTTCGATTTCGATCTTTACGTTACTTGAACCAGTTAGTTCTTTATTTGCCGACTTTTCAAGTTCTGGTACTAGCTCTACATACGCCGCAACCGCCGCTTTACCGCGCGCTAAGTGTGATGCTGCAGTGCCCATTGGAATCTGCAAAACATCGGCTACCTCGCGCAGCACCATGCCGTGTTCGTAGATTAGAACTAACACTGCACGCTGTGCGGCACTCAAAGATTTAAGAGCAGCTTGAACTAATAGGCGCTGGGTCACATCATCAGTCTGATCAACCAAGTCACGGATATTTTCAGCCAAGTCCCACGAAGTTTCCTTCTCTTGTTGGCGACGTAGCCATTTGCGACGCATGTCTGCATGCTTACTGACCATAACTCGCATTAGATACGCTTCTGGATTTTCGTGTACGCGGATCTTGCTCCAGCGTTTAAAGACATCAGCTAGGGCTTCCTGTAGAACATCCTCAGCATTTTGTGTATCGAAACAAATTACCTTAGCCGCACGCAGAAAAGCCTTCTGGTTCTCACGCAACCAGAGGGTGAACTCAACTTGATTCTGTTGGCTCATGCGCACTCCATATAGCGAAGGTTACCTGCTAGATGCTCCAAAGAGCGAGGTCGCCAAAAGTACGGCCAGTCCGATGAACACTCCCCCCGCACCAGCCGATGCGGCAATCGCACCAGCTGCTGCTGGGACAACGAATTGCCCAAATCTATTTCCCAATAGCCTTGCAGAAACGGCAAGTGCTCGTTCATTTGCAACAGTTTTCTGCGAAACCAAAGACATTGTTAACGGCTGGCCAACTCCAAGTGAAAATCCTGCAATAAATACAATCACACCTAAAGAAAGTGGCGTCTTTGCAAATGCCATTGCAGCACATGCAATGACTGAGACGGAAGTGCTAACCATCAACAATTGATAAGTTGAAAACCTCTCGCTAAGTCTTCCTAAAAATAACCGCGAGATCATCGTGGTGCCAGCCCTAGTGGCCAAGATGATGCCGATCGCATAAGGTGAAAAGTTATTTTCACTGCCAAATAGCGGAAGGAATACCACCAAAACATCGGCAACTGAAGATATTGCGAGCGAGACATAAATCGCAGCGAATATGCCGGGCTTTTTCATAAGCCCTAATGCTGCTGAATAAGTTCCGTCATTTGTAACTTTGGCGACTACTGAAGGTTTCTCTTTGCGCCAAGCAATTACTGGCGCCAGCGCCACGATACAAAGCAGGCCACCTAATAGAAATGCATTTGATGTTGATTTGGGCAATGTTCCATTTGATCCCGCAACCGCTGCCGCAATCAACGGTCCAATTAAATGACCTAGGGCTGCGCTAAAGGTGTAATAACCAAAGTAACGATCGTAGCTTTCACGAGGTGCGCGTAAGGCAACCATTGATTGGCCACCGACCATACATGCCAGATGTGAGACTCCGGCAAAGGCGGTTGCGATCGCCAGGGTAAGAATTGAGTTTGAGAAGATCAGCGCAAAAGAGGTGAGGACCATCGTAAAAGTACCTGCAATAATAAATTTACCTTCTCCAAATTTACCGACCCAAGAACCAAATTGCAGAGCCAACAAGACTGGAAAGAGCGCATATAGCGCTGCAACTATTCCAATTTGTATCGTGCTGGCGTGTAGCTCAATGGCTCGATAGGTAATCATCGGGCGAAGCACATAGATGCTGGCTTGGGTAAGCGTCGAGCTAATCAGTAAAGGTCTAGCCCAGGGCGCTAGTTTATTTCGCGACATGGCCTTTGCGATTAGCAATCTTCTTGCGCATACTCCACAAAGACGGTCCCAAAATAACCACAATAAGTACTAGATAAAGAACTTTAGAAAGTGGGGTTGCATAGAGAGTTCCGTAATCTCCTGCACTAATTTGTAGAGCACGTCTAAATTGTAGTTCGAGATTTGGCCCAAGAATTAAACCTAAAATCAAAGGCGTAATCGGCATTCCATATCTACGGAATAAGAATCCAACTATTCCGATGGCGATTGCCACCTGCACATCAAAGGTCGAAGTATTTAAAGCGTAAGAGCCCAATAGCGCAAAAATTGTGATGCCAGCAAAGAGATATGGGCGCGGAACTTTAAGTAGTTGTACCCAAACGCGTACCAACGGAAGGTTCAAAACCAATAGAAGTGTGTTGCCAATAAATAGAGATGCAATAAGCGTCCAAATCAAAGCGCCATTGGTAAGAAAGAGGGTTGGCCCAGGTTGAATTTGATAAGTTTGAAATGCTACGAGAATTACAGCAGCTGTTGCCGATGTTGGAAGACCAAGTGCTAACAGTGGAACTAGCGCACCTGCAGCATTTGCATTATTCGCCGCCTCAGGACCTGCAACACCTTCAATAGCACCATGGCCAAATTCCTCAGGATGCTTTGTTAAATTCTTTTCAACTGCATAACTTAAGAAGGTTGGTACTTCTGACCCGCCAGCTGGAATTACCCCAAGTGGAAAGCCAATTGCAGTTCCACGGAGCCAAGGCATCCAAGAACGTTTCCAATCTTCGCGCGTCATAAGCGCTTTGCCTTTCATCGGCAAGATCTTCCAGCCCTCATCTTTAAATCTACTTGCTATATACAGGGCTTCACCCAGTGCGAATATTGCAACAATAACTGGAACAGTTTCGATTCCTTCTACCGCAGATTGATTTCCAAAGGTTAAGCGTGCAAGCCCTGATTGAAGATCAGCGCCAACTAATCCGAGAACTAAGCCGACTGCCAGTGAGATAAAACCTCGTATTTGTGAGCTGCCAAGTAATGAAGAAACAGTTGTAAATGCCACAAGCATAAGCGCTACATAATCTGCGGCACCAACTTTGATTGCAAGATCGGCAATTGAGGGCGCAGTAAAAGCCAAGATCGCCGTTGCAATTGTTCCGGCAACGAACGATCCAATTGCGGCGGTTGCTAGCGCTGCACCCGCCCGTCCATTGCGCGCCATCTTGTTACCTTCGAGGGCGGTCATAACCGAACCTGATTCACCAGGGGTATTTAGCAAGATTGATGTTGTAGATCCGCCATACATCGCGCCGTAATAAATGGCGGCAAACATAATTAGCGCTGATGCAGGGCTCACGGTGTAAGTAATTGGTAAGAGCAGAGCAATAGCTAGAGCCGGTCCAATGCCCGGCAATACACCGACTAACGTGCCAAGAAATGTTCCAAGCAGGCCAAAGCCAAGATTGCTAAGGGTCAGCGCACTTGCAAAGCCATCGAGCAGCGAATTAAAACTACTCACAGGATGCCTTCTAAAATTCCAGCTGGTAATTGCACATTTAGAAATTTAGTAAAGGAAATGTAGATAAGAAGAATAAAGATCGAACCAAATAAGATCGCACGTTCGGGGCGTTTATTATCAAAAGCGACTGTGATTCCAAAGAAGGTGACCAAGGCTGCGATAACAAATCCAGCTCGCTCGATCAAAAGTAAGTACGCAAATAGCGATGCCAGAACTATTGCGAAAGTTTTGTAGTCAGATTTTTCAATTGGATCGCCTGGCTCTAGCCCTTCAGGCGTTGCGATATCTCCGCGCAGGATCCTGATAAAAAGGATTGCGCATAAACCCATAAGAATTAGCGCAATTGCAAAGGGAAATACCTTTGGGCTAACCGTTAAATTAAATGCTGGAACTTCAGTTCTTGCCGTATCCCAGAAAACTAATAAGCCAAGGGCAAAGAGTGAGCCCACAAATGTGAGCTCACTCTTTGCACCTTGAGGCAATTTCATGCGATTAATAATAACTCGTCTTTTTTGACGGTTACTTAACCAACTTGAAATCAGTTAATACCTTGATTATTGCTGTGTTCTCTGTCTTAATCCAAGATGAGAACGCATTTCCTGCACGATATTCATCGATCCATGATTTTGCAACCAAGGTGTCTTTCCATGAATCTGTCGCGTGAAGTGTGTCGATAACCTTCAAAGTATTTAGAAGATCAGCTGCAGATAGATCTGCTGGAGCAAGAATTCCGCGCCAGTTACCGAAAGTAAGATCTACGCCTTGCTGAACCAAAGTTTTACCCTTGATTACCTTGAGTGGCTTAGGTGATGTGACAGCCAAGATACGCATCTTGCCAGCTGCTACGTAGGAAGAGAATTCTGAAGTTCCAGAAATACCAACTGCTACGCGTCCACCGATTACATCTGGTGTAAGTGTCCCGCCACCTGAGTAAGGGATGTAGTTAAGGTCTGTGGCCTTAACGCCAACTGTTGCAGCAAGAGTTGCAATAGTTACGTGGTCAACGCCGCCGTAGTTACCGCCACCGATAGCGACAGTCTTTGGGTTGGCTTTGATGTCATCTAGCAAGTCATTAATTGTGCGGTACTTAGATGATGTTGGAACTGCGAAAGCTTCTGCTTCGCGCATGATTCCGGCAACTGCATTGGCAGTTGTAATTGTGAGCTTTGAACCGTTAGTGGCAAGACCACCTGGCATAGCAAAGCCAGTAATCAAAAGGATGTCATTGCGACCCTTTTGATCATAGAAGTAACCAAGACCAAGAGGTGCATTTGTCTTATAGGTAACTGTGTAGTCCTTTAGAAGACCTTCTTTTTTCATAGCATCGCCAATTGCGATAGCTGTAGTTCCGTAGCCACCACCGATTGCAGAAGAAGATACCCATTCAACTGAACCGAATGGCTTCATATCGGCATACCACCAGCGACGGGTGCCAGCTGCTGTACCTGTAGTTACATTTGTACAAGTTAGATCTGAACCATTTACTCCGCGACCTTTGGCAACGCGACCTGCGGTTACACATTCATCGCCAACGTTTGCCGCAGTTGGTGCCTTAAGCGCTGCATTTGCCTGTGGTGAAACTGTAACCACCATAGCAATTGCAACAGATGCGATTACCGCACCGGCAATTTTCTTTCTCAACATTGAGACTCTCCTTTAAAGTTTGGCCCACGAGGGATGGGGTAAACGATAGATTAGAGATTGCTGAGAGTTTGGGTAAGGGTTTTATATAACGTTTCGGCTTTTTTTTGTGAAGTAGGGCACCCTGTCAGGCTTAATCAAGTTGATTTGATACCAATACCCCTAGGTTGCCCAATCGCTCGCGGCCACCATCTGGTGCGGTCAATACAAATGGCTTTCCGTCAGGTAGCAAAGCAAAGGAATGCTCAAAGTGGGCACCACGAGATTTATCTTGCGAAACAACGGTCCAGTCATCACCTAAAACTTTTGTCTTATGGGTGCCACGAGTAATCATCGGTTCAATGGCCAAGGCCATACCCACGATGAGTTCTGGTCCATTGCCGCGCTTTC
>CANIAV010000073.1 GCA_947465365.1 Actinomycetota bacterium
ATTTCAGCAGAGTTTGCCGCACTTAGCGCGTTGGAAAGTAGCCCATCGATGAGATCTTCGACATCTTTGACCGCACCAGTTGCGGTTATGAGTGAGCGAACGTTTTCAATATCGCTGGCCGTTAAATCATCGCGTCCCAGGGCAGCAGTTATCTCTTTGGCCGCGTCGGCTGAGGCGCGCTCTAGCGCCATCGCCATTATGACGGTGCGCTTTCCTTCGCGAATATCATCGCCAGCTGGCTTTCCGGTAACTGCTGGATCGCCAAAGATGCCGAGCAAATCATCACGCAATTGAAATGCTTCACCCAATGGAAGTCCATATGCGCTTAAAACATTTACCAATTCATGACGTTCTTTTTTATCGGTAATTGCTAGAGATGCCCCCAAATGCAGAGGGCGTTCAATTGTGTATTTACCAGATTTGTAGCGCGCGATACGAAGTGAGCGATCAACACTTGGAGATTTCTCACCAGCCTCACGAACATCTAAATATTGGCCTGCCATAAGTTCTATGCGCATCTCATCGTGAACAGAGAGTGCCGATAAAAGCGCAGCATCCGATACTCCTGAAGTATGAAGTAAATGATCTGACCAAACTAAGGCCAGATCGCCCAGCAGAACAGCAGCTGCTTCACCGAATTGATCAGCTAACCCATTCATCGCATGCTCTTGATGCAAATTTTCAAAGTGGCGATGAATCGCCGGTTTGCCACGACGCGTATCCGAGCGATCCATTAGATCATCATGAATTAGCGCACATGCCTGCAGTAATTCCAGACTTGCAAAGGCGCGGATATCGGCCACAGATGGCTGCAACCCTGTTGCGCTAAATCCGGCATATGCAAAGAGTGGCCGCAACCGTTTGCCGCCGTCGAGGACAAATGACTCGAGGGCATCGCACACTGGGATTAATTCAGAACCGATGGAGGCTAGGTATTCGCGTTGTAGCGCTAGATAAGATGTGAGTTCGCTCTGAACCTGCTCACGAATCTCAAGGAGCGTGCCACGCGCATCGTTAACCACGGCGCAACGGTACCCTGACCGCATGGAGATGCGCATGACCAGAGTTGGAGAAGCGGTCACATACTCCTTTGAATTCTTCCCACCAAAGGATCAAGAGGGTGAAGACCGTCTCTGGAGCGCTATCGCAGCACTTGAGCCCATAAAGCCCGATTTCATCTCAGTCACATATGGCGCGGGAGGCTCAACGCGCGATCGCACAATTCGCATTACCTCAGAAATTACCGCCCATACAAAGTTGCCAGTCGTTGCACATTTAACCTGCGTTGGTTCTACCCGCGATGAACTCTTAGAGATTTTAACTCGCTACAAAGATGCTGGCATTCACAATATTTTGGCGTTACGTGGTGATCCAACTGGTGGTCCGCGTGCGCCATGGATGCAAACTCCCGGCGGCTTAAATCATGCAGAGGAGTTAGTTTCACTTGCCGCAGATTTTGGTGGCTTCACAATTGGCGTTGCGGCATTCCCAGATGGCCATCCGGCATCAAATGGGGATTTCGCTGCAGATATTGAAACCTTGATTCGCAAGGAAGCAGCGGGAGCAACTTTTGCGACTACGCAATTTTTCTTTGAAGCTGATAAATGGAAATCACTTGTTGATAAATTGGCAGCGCGTGGATCGCAGTTGCCGATCATCGCAGGCATTTTGCCAGTAACAAATGTAAACCAATTCAATCGCATGGCCGAGTTAACCGGTACTCCGATTCCGGCTGCAATTTCTAACGCATTTGAAAAGGTAAGAGATAACCCCGAAGATGTCCGTAAATTAGGAGTTGAGTTAGCCACCCAGCTTTGTGAAGATCTACTTGCAGCTGGTGTTCCAGGTTTGCACTTCTACACAATGAATACCTCAACTGCAACGCGCGAAATCTTTGCCCAGATAAAAGATAAGAAGCGGGCATGAACAAGTCAGAATTTAACTCGACCTGGAGTTCACTTCATGGGGGAGCGGAGATAAAGGGAATAGTTAAAGCTTGGCTGGCGATCTCATTTGGATCTGCAAAATTACTTTCTAAGTTACATATAACTCCCAATATTTTGACCTTACTCGGCGTGCTCTTCGCAGTTGCTATGGCGGTAAATCCACTCTCGCTCTGGGCTATTCCCTTGTTAGTTCTCTCGCTCTATGCAGATGGAATAGATGGCAGCGTTGCAATATTTCAAGGACGCAACTCATCATTCGGTGCGGTATTAGATGCCAGTGCAGATCGCATAAGTGAGGCGCTCTGGTTCTATGTCGCATATAAAATCGGGGCACCTGCTTGGTTAGTGCTGGCAATATATGTAATCGCCGCAACCCAGGAATATGCGCGCGCTAAGTTAGGTGGGTTAGGGGTTTCCGATTTAGGTGTGGTTACACCGGCAGAGCGACCAGTGCGTGCCAGTTTTATATTTATCGCACTTGTTTCTTATGCACTTGGTTTAGATTTAGTTTTCTTAGCGCTGCTGGTTCTCTTGGTGCTACAGATATTAAGTTTCTACTTAGTGATTCGTTTTGCCCACAATAGCTTGCGTAACGATCTCAGCGCTTAGCCCAACCAGTGGCAGCCCGCCACCAGGATGTGCAGAACCTCCAACGCAGTAAAGACCTTTAAGCGGGGAACGGTTCTTAGCGCGCATAAATGCCGAACGCGCTCCGTTGCTAGATGTTCCATAGATTGCGCCACCAGGTGCTGCCACGGTGCGTTCTAAATCTGCAGGCGTGCGAAACTCCATGACTTCCAAGCGATCGCGAATTGAGATACCGCGCGCTTCTAGCGAGCTAATTATCTGCATCGCATAGCGATAGTTAAAGTCAGCATCGTTCCAGTTAAAGCCTTCATTACCCGCTGCGTCATGGCGTGGCGCATTTACCAATACAAACCAGGCTTCGTGCCCGGGATGGCGCACCATTGACTCATCATTTGGTGCACATAAGTAAATTGTTGGATCTTGCACCGGTTGCTTACGATCAAAGATATCTACAAATTCAGCGTCATAATTTTCAGGAAAGAAGATGTTGTGATGGGAAAGCCCAGTTGGAGTTTCGGTTGGGCGCAATCCCAGAAGCAACGAGAAGCCAGCAAGTGAATGATCAGCTTTAGCTAAATTAGCACGCTCTTTACGTAACTTCTTAACTTTGCCGGTAATTAACTTGTTATAAACCATAGATGCATCGGCGTTGGCAACAACGATTGCACAATCTATTTTGCGACCATCAGCCAAAGTAATTCCAGTTGTGGATTTACCGTCATGGTTTATCTGCGTGACTTGGGTGTTAAATTCAAATTTCACACCGCGATCTAAGCAGCGTTGATAAACCGCATCGCCTAATTTTCCGATGCCACCTTTGATATGCCAAGCACCGAATGCTTCTTCAACGAAGGCAATTGAAGCCAGTACCGCAGGTGCAACTCTTGGGTCTGAACCGCTGTAAGTTGCATAACGATCTAGAATGTTTCGCAGACGTGTATCTTTTAACTTTAAATCGCGCAGCGTTTTCCATGGAGCAATTATCTTAAGATCACGCAACAAGGTCGGGCGCTTTAGAAGCGAGAGAACAGATCTCAACTCTGATTCAATAAAGGGCTCGCGCGAGACATCCCACATCGCCTCTGCCTGGCGCATAATCTGATCCCATTCTTGGGCCGGCTCGCTTCCGAATGATTGTTCTATTGCCGCAAGCGTCTCGTTGCGAGATAAATTGGCAAAGCGAACTGCGCTGCCATCGGCGAAGCGGTAATCAAATGATGGGCTAACTGGCTGTAATTCAACTACGCGACCCATGACATCGCCTGTGCGCTGGAAGAAATCGCGATAAACCGCAGGCAATGTAAGAAGTGATGGGCCAGTATCGAAAGCGTAATTACCGATCCATTCGGTGCGACATTTTCCACCGTGGCGATCAGATGATTCAAATACGGTTACTTCATACCCGGCTTTAGCTAAGCGCGCTGCTGTGCACATTCCACCCATGCCTGCGCCAATTACCGCAACACGCTCTTTATTAGCGCTCACAGCGTGCGACCCTTCCACTGTACTTTGCCGCGCATGCGCCAGCTATAGATAATTAAATAGATCAAGATCGCAGATGAAATGGGATGCAATAACGAATCAAGGGTGCGACCGCCCGAGCGCTTAGCGCTGAAGATTCGAGTAATAACAATAATTTCATAAGTAAAGAGTCCGATGGGATTACCTGTAAACCACAAAATAATTGGTGCAATTCCTGTTAAGAAGATAAATGCAATTGCAACGCCTGCGCCGAGGGGAGTTGCAAATGCGCTCCATAGAGATTTTCCGTAACCGGCCTTGATCTCTCTAAAGTTTTTATACATACGAGTATGGGCGATCTTTGAACCATCTGCTACGCCACCATGTGCGCCAGATGTTATTAAGGCACGCGCTAACTTCATATCATCTAGAACTTCATTAGCGATCGCTGTAAAACCGCTAATTTGCGCGAGAGCGCTTTTTTTAACCATAAAGAATTGACCGTTAGCCACGGCAAGTGATGTGCGGCTAGATCGCTCAGCCATACGTAGCGGAACAGTTGTCATCCAAGACCATTGCAACAGCGGTTGAACTAGCCTTTCGGAAAAGGAAAGCGCAACTTGTCTTGGGTAGGCAGAGATAAACTCGCGGTTGCCTAACATGGAAACAGTTTGTGCGATTGCAGTTGGCGCCAATCTCACATCAGCATCTAGGGTGACGATTATTTCCCCATGTGCAGCCAAATAACCCTGCTGCAGCGCCCAAGGTTTACCGAGCCAATTATTTGGCAGAGCCGGCGCGCTAATTATTTTTATTGCTGCGCCATTTGCTTTTGCTTCACGTAAAGCCTTACCAGTTCCATCTTCTGATGAATCATCGATAAAGATGATCTCCAAAGAATCCAGATGGGTCTGCTTGGTTAAGCAATCAATTAATTCAGCGATATTTTCCGCTTCATTTCGCACAGGGATTAATACTGAGACCGGTGTCGAAATCTGTGTTACAGCAGATGGACGGCGGATCGTGAAGAAGTTAGCAGCGGTAATCCAAAGTAAGAGAACCGAGAAGAGAAAGAGCGCTGTGTACATCTATCTATTAAGGGCGGCCGAGCCAGCGTGAAAAAATAAATGGGGCTAGTACTGCGCCAAAGGTTAAGCCGAAGAGAAAAGCGATTCCGGGGCGATCAAAGAAGAAGAGATTGGATATAACACCTGCAAACCAGGTCCAGATTAAGAAGATATCAATTGCGGCAAAGCCAGCACTTATTTTACGGCGATCACGGGGCAGGGTTAGGTGTAACAGAGCAGTCAGGGCCATTCCTGATAACAACCAACCAACGGCATTTGATAACGGAACTTCTGGGGTGAATGGAACATGTGAACCAGTTACTTCCCATTTCCAACGACCAGCTGAAACCATTTGGGGATCTAGAAATAAGTCATAAG
>CANIAV010000074.1 GCA_947465365.1 Actinomycetota bacterium
CCAAACCAATAAGGCGGCGCCAAGATCTGCGAGCTCACCAGATGTGACTGGGAAGCGTACATATACCGATGGATCGGTAACTGTCTCGTAACCTTGCGCCAATTCATGATCCGATAAACCAGTTCCACATCGCGGACAATAGGGAGCAACGCGATGATCTTGAACCAGGAGACCTTTCTTCCAGATCTCTTTCAAACTCCACCAGACGCTTTCTACATACTCTGGCGCCATCGTCCAGTACGCCTGATCGAAATCAACCCAGAATCCCATCCGGTTGGTCATAGTTGTAAAGGCATCTACGTGGCGTGTTACTGAATCGCGACACTTATCGTTAAAGGCGGCGATGCCATATTTTTCAATATCGCCCTTGCCTGCAAAACCTAACTCTTTCTCAACTGCGATCTCAACTGGCAGGCCGTGACAATCCCAGCCCGCTTTACGAGTTACATATTTGCCTTTCATCGTTTGATAACGAGGAAAGACATCCTTAAATACTCGGGCTTCAATATGGTGGGTGCCGGGCATGCCATTTGCAGTTGGCGGACCTTCATAGAAAGTCCAAGGTTGGCCACTTTCGCGGGCGGTAGTACTTGCTTCGAAGATTGCGTTATCGCGCCAGAAATCTAAGATCGAACGCTCCATTGCGGGGAGGTCGATCTGAGCTGGAACCGGGCGCATTGTCATAAGGGGGAGAGTCTAACGCCCGCAGGTCTTTGAGATCGCGCAGGCAAGTTATCTAAGAATTTGCAGTTGAGTTGAGTGGCAAAGTTGGTCTAAGCGGTAAAAGAGCATAGGGTGCGCGGCGTGCCAGCAAAAAAGAAAGCCGTTGCCAAGAAGAGCCCTGCAAAGAAGGTAGCTAAGGCTGCTGCAAAGAAAGTTGCCAAAAAGGCTCCGGCTAAGAAAGCTGCCAAGAAAACCGCTAAGAAAGCGCCAGCGAAAAAGGTTGCTAAGAAAGTTGCTAAGAAAGCGCCCGCAAAGAAAGCACCGGGGCGTCCCTTCCCTTCTAAAGTTGGCAAGACCACTCTTACAGTCGATGAAAAATCTCAGACAGTTATCGTTGCAACAGTTATGGCTCCGGTTTCAACTCCAGTAGTTGAAGAACGTCGCCTAGTAATGCCCCCACCTGCGCGCCCAATTAAGAGCGGCAAGAAGGCAGCTCCACTTAAGCCAATTAAAGCTGCGCCAACTCCAGTAACTGCCAGTGAATCAGAGGCGCCATGGACTGCAGCCGAACTCAAAGCAGTTCGCACTGAGATCTCTAAAGATTTAGCACGCCTGCGCCAAGAACTCGCTGTGGTTGAAGCTGAGATGGATGAGTTAATTTCTGAATCCGGTGAAGGCGCCGGCGATGACCAAGCAGATTCAGGCACTAAGACTTTTGAGCGCGAACATGAAATGTCTCTTGTCATAAATGCGCGCGATATGGTTTTGCAGACTGAACGTGCACTAGAACGTATCGACGGTAAGAGTTACGGAAATTGTGAAGAATGCGGAAACGCAATTGGTAAAGCGCGGCTGCAGGTATTTCCGCGCGCAACTCTCTGCATGATATGTAAGCAGAAGGAAGAGCGGCGCTAAGGTGCGCCTTCCAAACACACACTGGAAGAGACTTTATGCCATCGCTTGGGCGATCTGGTTAATTGATTTAGCAACAAAAATCTGGGCGTTAAGCGCACTCGATCCTCGTAACCCAGTTAAGTTAATAGGCAATTTCCTCCAATTAACGCTTCTGAAAAATTCTGGAGCAGCCTTTAGTTTGGCCCAGGGAGCAACTGTGGTTTTCACCTTCTTTGCTCTATCGGTTATCGGCGCGATTGGATACTTCGCTCCAAAAATTACATCTAAAGGCTGGTCAATTGTCCTAGGACTTGCCTTAGGCGGAATCTTGGGCAATCTGACCGATCGAATATTTCGTAGCCCAGGATTTTTTACAGGACATGTGATCGATTGGATCCAAGTGCCGCATTGGCCGGTATTTAACTTGGCAGATAGCGCTATTGTGGTTGCAGCAGCAATTGCAGTTGTACTTTCTATTCGTAATATCTCACCGATGGGGGCTTAAATGTCACGCGAAGCGCGCACATTAAGCGTTCCCGAAGGCGTTGCCGGTGAACGTATCGATAGCGCGCTCACTCGCGTTCTAGGTCTATCGCGCACCACCATCGTGCGTTTACTCGAAGATGGCGATATCCGCACCGGCGGTCGCGCCATGGCCAAATCAGAGCGCGTAACTAACGGTCAAGTCATTGATGTTTTAATGCCAGAGCCTTTAAATCAAGATCCAATTCCGCTAACTCCACTAGATGGTTTGCGCGTTGTTTATGACGATGAAGATATTGTCGTTGTCGACAAGCCAGTTGGCTGCGCCGCTCATCCAAGTCCAGGTTGGATGGGGCCAACAGTTGTTGGTGCACTTACCGCAGCTGGTTACACCATCTCAACTTCAGGACCCGCTGAACGTGCTGGAATTGTTCACCGCCTAGATGTCGGAACAAGTGGCTTGATGATCGTTGCCAAAACAGATCGCGCCTACACAGTTTTAAAGGATGCATTTCGAAACCATGATGTTGAAAAGACTTATCACGCGCTAGTTCAAGGTCATATGGATCCAGTTAGCGGAACTATTGATGCGCCAATTGATCGCCATCCAAAAGAAGATCATCGCTTTGCCGTGACCGCCGAAGGCAAAGAGAGCATCACACATTACGAGGTAATCGAATTTTATAGATCAGTCTCACTAGTAAAAGTGGAGTTAGAGACAGGGCGCACTCATCAGATTCGCGTCCATTTCTCTGCGCTAAATCATCCGCTAGTCGGCGACACAACATATGGCGCAGATCCAGTTCTTGGAAAATCGTTAAGGATGTCACGTCCTTGGCTCCATGCACTAGAACTTCGCTTTGCCCATCCAGTTACTAAGCAACCGTTGGTCTTTAACGCTCCCTATGCACCTGACCTTCAGGCTTGCTTGGCGTTGCTTTCCGATGCGGTCCTGCCTTAATCGATAACCAGAGACTAATATTGCCCAACTGTGACAACCGCTAACCCAACTTCCGCAACGAGCGATTATGAGTAATCGAGACTCTTTCGTACATCTGCATGTTCACACCGAATACTCGATGCTCGATGGCGCAGCCCGCGTTGGTGATTTAGTAGAAGAAGTAGCTCGCCAAGAAATGCCGGCGATTGCGATGACTGATCACGGAAACGTCTTTGGCGCTTTCGATTTCTATAAACAAGCTACTAAAGCCGGCGTTAAACCAATTATTGGAATTGAAGCCTACGTTGCGCCTGAATCACGCCACGATAAGAAACGTGTGCAATGGGCAAGCGGTGGAGATGATGATGTCTCAGGTGGTGGCGCATATACACATATGACAATTCTTGCCGAAAATAACCATGGCTTAAAAAATCTCTTCCGTCTCTCTTCCCTGGCATCCCTTGAAGGCTATTACTACAAGCCCCGTATGGATCGCGAACTACTTTCGCAATATGCCGATGGCTTGATTGCAACAACCGGTTGCCCAGGTGGCGAAATTCAAACTCGCTTGCGAATGGGAAATTACAAAGAAGCGCTGCGCGCAGCAAGTGATTATCGCGATATTTTTGGCACACATAACTTCTTCCTTGAGTTAATGGATCACGGCATTGATGTGGAAACTCGCGTCAAAGATGATCTTCTCAAACTAGGACGCGAGTTAAAACTGCCGTTACTCGCCACAAATGATCTGCATTACACGCGCCACGCAGATGCCGCTGCCCACGAAGCGCTGCTATGCGTGCAATCAGGTTCAACGCTGGCCGATCCCAAGCGCTTTAAATTCGATAACGACGAGTTCTATCTAAAGACACCGGCCCAGATGCGCGAGCTCTTTAAAGATCTCCCCGAGGCATGCGATAACACATTACTTATTGCCGAACGTTGCAACGTCACCTTGCGTGAAGGTGAGAATTTGATGCCCGCCTTCGCAGTGCCTGTAGGTGAGAGCGAAGATAGCTGGTTACGTAAAGAGGCCGAGATTGGTTTAGCCAATCGCTTCGGCGATCGCGTAACTGCTGAACATAAAGAACGTTTAAATTACGAGCTAGATGTAATGCTCAAGATGGGATTTCCTGGTTACTTCCTCGTCGTTGCAGATTTAGTTGCACATGCCAAGAAAGTTGGAATCCGCGTTGGTCCAGGACGTGGATCTGCCGCCGGATCTCTCGTTGCTTACTCCTTAGGAATTACTGGATTAGATCCGATTGAACATGGTCTGTTATTTGAGCGCTTTCTAAATCCAGAACGTATCTCTATGCCAGATATCGATCTGGACTTTGATGAGCGTCGCCGCGGCGAAATGATTAAGTACGCGACTGAGAAATATGGCGAAGATCGCGTGGCACAAATTATTACCTACGGCACCATTAAATCTAAGCAATCGATTAAAGATGCTACGCGCGTACTTGGTTATCCATATGTAATTGGTGAAAAGCTAACTAAGGCGCTGCCACCTTCGGTTATGGGTAAAGATATTTCACTATCTGGCGTATTTGATTCAAAAGATCCACGTTATGGCGAGGCCGGTGAATTCCGCGAGCTCTACAACACCGATCCTGATTCAATGAAGGTTGTCGACTTAGCTAAAGGCCTAGAAGGTTTGAAACGCCAATGGGGCGTTCACGCCGCAGGTGTGATCCTTTCGCGTGAGCCTTTATTAGATGTGATTCCAATCCATCGCCGCGAAGCAGACGGCGCGATTATCACTCAATTCGATATGGGTGCTTGCGAATCAACGGGCTTACTAAAGATGGACTTCTTAGGCCTGCGCAACCTTTCAGTACTCGATGATGCGCTGCTTAATATAAAAGAGAATCAAGGCGTTGATGTTGTCCTTGAAGATCTGCCGCTACATGATCAGAAAACTTTTGAACTCTTATCGCGCGGCGACACCTTGGGCGTTTTCCAACTCGACGGTGGACCTATGCGCGCACTATTGCGCAGCATGGCTCCTGATTCATTCGCTGATATCTCCGCAGTTATTGCGCTTTATCGCCCAGGACCTATGGGCGAGAACGCACACAATAACTATGCCGATCGTAAGAACGGTCGCAAACCAGTCGAACCAATCCACTCTGAACTCTCCAATGTGCTGCAAGAAATTCTGGGCGATACCTATGGGTTAATTGTTTATCAAGAACAGGTAATGGCGATTGCACAAAAGGTTGCGGGCTTCTCACTTGGTCGCGCAGATTTATTACGTAAGGCGATGGGTAAGAAGAATAAAGAGATCCTTGATAAGGAGTATGTGCCTTTTGAAGCGGGCATGAAAGCTAACGGTTTCTCAACTGCTGCCATCAAACGACTATGGGATGTTCTGATTCCATTCTCGGATTACGCTTTTAACCGCGCGCATAGCGCCGGATATGG
>CANIAV010000075.1 GCA_947465365.1 Actinomycetota bacterium
CAACGGTGGGATATATCCAATTCCAGTTCTTGTTTTTGCTGCTTTCCAATTGATGTTTGCGATCATTACCCCGGCGCTGATATCAGGTGCAATCGCAGACCGTACAAAGTTCACCGCTTGGGCAATCTTCGTGGCGATCTGGTCAACTATCGTTTACTTCCCAGTTGCGCACTGGGTATTTGCATTTGGAAATAAAGTTGGTGACACCGTTACCGGCACAGGTTTTCTCGCTGGTAAGGGCCTAGAAGATTTTGCAGGCGGAACTGCCGTTCATATCAACGCTGGCGCCGCTGGCTTAGCACTTGCCATCGTTTTAGGTAAGCGCGTTGGATGGCGCAAAGAAGCTATGCGTCCGCACTCATTGCCATTGGTAATGCTCGGTGCTGGCTTGCTTTGGTTCGGATGGTTTGGTTTTAACGCAGGATCTGCACTTGCTGCAAATGGAACTGCGGGACTTGCCTTTATGAACACTCAAGTTGCAACAGCTGGCGCACTACTTGGTTGGTTATTAGTTGAAAAAGTCCGTAATGGACATGCGACTTCGCTAGGTGCTGCATCTGGCGCAGTAGCCGGATTGGTAGCAATCACTCCAGCTTGCGCATTTGTTGCTCCTTGGGCGGCAGTTGTCATCGGTCTGATCGCTGGAATTCTCTGCTCACTCGCAGTCGGAATCAAATATGCACTTGGCTTCGATGATTCTCTAGATGTGGTCGCAGTTCACCTCGTAGGTGGAATTTGGGGCTCGCTATCTATCGGACTATTCGGAACACACGTGGTTAATAGCATCGGTCTCGATGGCATCTTCTACGGTGGTGGAACCGCGCTGCTTGCGAAGCAAGCACTCGGAGTCGGACTTGTTCTGGCTTATTCATTCGTCGTAACTCTGATTATTGGTTTTGTCATTGAGAAGACGATTGGATTCCGCGTTAAGAAGGATGCCGAAGTTGAAGGCATCGACCTCAGCGAACACGCTGAGACCGCTTATGAAATGACTAGTTCATCACGTGGAGGTTCACTGCTATGAAGTTAATTACAGCTATCTTGAAACCGTTTAAGTTAGATGAAGTAAAAGATGCGCTACAAGCAGCAGGTGTAACTGGGATGACTGTTTCCGAAGCCAGTGGTTTCGGTCGTCAACGCGGGCATACCGAGGTTTATCGCGGCGCTGAATACACCGTCGATCTTGTACCAAAGGTTCGCCTTGAAGTATTAGTCGATGACAATGACGCTGCTGCGATCGTAGATGTAATTGTGAAAGCCGCATCTACCGGATCTATTGGCGATGGAAAGGTTTGGACAACACCAGTTGATTCGATCGTCCGCGTCCGTACTGGTGAACGCGGAAGTGAAGCGATCTAACCTCCTAGATTGCTATCAATTCGCGTTATCTCCAGTAAATCAAGTAAGTAAGATAGCTACATGGGTACACGTGAACGTCGAGAACGATCGAACGAGAGCGATCGTCTTTTAAGTTCACTCTTTACTGGTGTAGCAGGGGTAGCACTCGCCGCGGTCGGTGGTTATGGCCGCGGCGAGCTAGCTCCCGGTTCAGATCTAGATATCCTCTTTCTACATAATGGTCGCGTTGATGATCAAGCTCTTGGTGAGTTAGTTAATAAAGTTCTCTATCCGCTATGGGATAAATCTTTTAAGGTTGATCACTCAGTTCGCACGCGTGCAGAAACCCGCGATGCGGCAAGTTCAGATTTAAAGGTCGCCTTAGGATTATTGGATATCCGCTTAATCTGCGGTGATGCCGATTTAGTCGCTGCTGTTCAACACGATGCAATTGATGACTGGCGTGGAAGATCGCGCGAGAGGTTGCCCCAACTTCGCACCTCTCTTATTGAACGCCATCTACGAGCCGGCGAGCTGGCATATTTACTCGAACCAGATTTAAAGGAAGCTCGCGGTGGGTTGCGTGATATCACTGCGCTACGTGCGATTGCGCTAAGCGGTGCGGTTAACGTCTCTTTGGAACAAGTAAGCGCGGCTGAATCGATTTTGATGAACGCGCGTGAAGCGCTGCATGAAGTAACCGGGCGCGATAAAGATCGCCTTCTCTTTCAGGAACAAGATAAAGTCGCGGAACTTCTGAGTTATAAAGATGCTGATGAATTAATGAGTGCGATCGCCCAGGCGGCGCGTTCGGTTGATTATTTGCTTGATTCAACTTGGCATCGCTTCGATCATCGCGGCAAAGATGGTCTGGGACGTTTTCTTAAGCGCCCACGTTCCACTCAGGTTGCACCCGGCATCGTAATTTCACACCAAGAAGTATCGATTGCCGATGGTTTTGATTTTGCAGCAGATCCAGTAATTGGAATTCGTGCGGCAGCTATCGCTGCTCAAGCTGGACTACCGATAGCGCCAGCAACTCTGCAGAGATTATTGCTCTCTTATCAAGAATCAGTTGGCCAAATGCCCGCTCCTTGGCCACGGGCGGCGCGCGAGAATTTAATTGCCTTAATCGGCGCAGGCCAACCGATGGTGCGTATTTGGGAGGCTTTAGATCAAGAAGAGATTCTCTTTCATTGGTTACCGGAATGGCGCGCCGTACGTTCTTTACCGCAACGCAATGTTTTGCATCGCCATACTGTGGACCGACATATGGTTGAAACCGCGGTCTATGCGGCAGCGTTAACCCGACGCGTTCATCGCCCCGATCTACTTTTATTCGCAGCCCTATTTCACGATATTGGAAAAGGTACGCAAGAAGATCACAGCGAACGTGGGGAACGTTTGATTGAACCACTAGCGGCCCGTATTGGCTTTGCAGAACCAGATATCGCAACCCTGAAGTTATTAATCAAGCACCATCTCTTATTGAGCGCGACTGCAACCAGGCGAGATCTCGATGATCCAGCAACGATTGCATCAGTAACTTCGGTAATTCCTGATCTACAGACGCTAGAACTTTTACATGCTTTGAGCATCGCAGATGGGCAGGCGACGGGGCGAGCTGCTTGGAGTGATTGGAAGGAGAGTTTGTTAAGTGAATTAGTCTCACGCGTGACTAGCGCTCTTACCGATAACACAATCGCAACTGCCCCAATTTTTACTGAGGAGCAAATCACCTTTGCGCGAACCGGACAGTTACGGGTAATCATTGAAGATCGCGATCCAGATTTCGTCATTGAAATTATCGCGCCCGATAAACCTGGGCTGCTCTCGGTAGTTGCAGGTGTCCTAAATCTGGCGCGCTTTGATGTTCGTTCGGCTCGTACTCAGACCGTAGAGAAAAGTGCTGTAATGAAATGGTTAGTCACACCAAATCAATATGCGCCTACGGTAGATAGCACGCTGATTCATCAGATGATTTCCGATGCCTTGGTAGATGCCAGTGAGCTAAGCGCCAAGATCTCACAACGTATCGCCGATTATGCAAGCCTTCCTTCTATTCCCGTTCCATCACCCGTCGTTGAAACCTTTATGGATGCAGCAACAGATGCCACGATTATCGAAGTTCGAAGCCACGACCGCCCGGCTTTGCTCTTTGGTATTGGTGAGGCAATTACCAAGTGCCAGATCGATATCAAATCAGCAATTGTCACAACTCTTGGCGCCGAAGCCATCGACACTTTATATGTAACCGAAATCGGCGGTGGAGGATTAACGCAGTCGCGAGCACAGGAAGTAGCCGATAGATTATCGGCAGCTCTGGCGTAAGATCACCTTCTATGTTTGATTCTCTATCTGCCAAGTTAACTGGGGCTTTCGCATCGCTACGTTCGCGCGGCAAGATATCAACTTCAGATATTGAAAATACCTGCGCCGATATTCGATCCGCACTACTTGAATCCGATGTCGCACTTTCAGTTGTCGACTCCTTTATAGATGTAATTCGCGAAAAATCACTCGCTGCTCTGCCCAATATCCAATCTGGAACCAACCAGGCGCAAGCGATATTTGAAGTTGTAAATACCGAGCTCATTGAAATTCTCGGGGGAGCGGCGCGGCGAATTCGCTTTGCTAAAAATCCACCAACTGTAATTATGTTGGCTGGCTTGCAAGGCGCAGGTAAGACAACGCTTGCAGGAAAATTGGCTAAATTTTATTTGGACCAAGGCAATACACCTCTCTTAGTTGCATCTGATCTACAACGCCCAAATGCAGTTACCCAATTACAAGTAGTCGGCGAAAGCGTTGGAGTCCCAGTCTTTGCGCCCGAGCCCGGTAACGGTGTCGGAGACCCAGTCAAAGTTGCCGAACAAGCTCTAATCTTTGCAAAATCAAAACTGTATAACATGGTAATTGTTGATACCGCAGGCCGATTGGGTGTCGATGAAGAATTGATGAAGCAAGCGATCAATATTCGCGACGCAGTAAAGCCTGATGAAATTCTCTTTGTTGTAGATGCGATGATCGGCCAAGATGCAGTTCGAACCGCGAAAGCTTTCCAAGATGGCGTTGGTTTTGATGGCGTCGTATTAACCAAGTTAGATGGCGATGCCCGTGGTGGCGCAGCTCTTTCAATCGCTAAATTAACTGGCCAACCAATTATGTTCTCATCTAACGGTGAGAAGTTAACTGATTTCGATATCTTCTATCCAGAACGTATGGCCTCTCGCATCCTTGGTATGGGAGATGTGGCAACGCTGGCCGAACAAGCTAAGAAAGCTTTAGATGGCCAATCAACTGCAAAGTTAGAAGAGAAATTTGCGCGCGGAGATGACTTCACGCTGGAAGATTTCTTGGAGCAGCTGGAGGCGATGTCAAAGATGGGATCAATGTCGAAATTGTTGGGAATGTTGCCTGGCGCCGGCGCAATGAAGAAACAGATAGAAAACTTTGATGAATCTGAAATCGTGCGCACCAAATCAATTGTTCAATCAATGACTCCGCTAGAAAGACGCGATCCCAAGGTATTAAATGGTTCAAGACGAGCTCGGATCGCAATTGGCGCAGGCCGTAAAGTTCAAGATGTTAATTCGCTAGTTGATAAATTTGCAGCTGCCCAAAAGATGATGCGTCAGATGCGTAAAGGCGGCGGTATGCCACCTGCCATGGCGCAAAGCATGGGTATGCCACCTGGAATTGGATCCGGAATGGGCGCTGGCCAGATGGCGCCGCAAAAGGCGCAGCAACCAGCTAAGAAGAAGTCCAAATCGGGAAACCCTGCCAAACGGGCTGCTGAAGAACGCGAATAAGGCCTCAATTTCGCATCTGCACGCGTTAATGGCAAGATTAGCCTCCTGTTGAGGGGCCCTCTACCCCCACAACATCCATATCCAAAGTTGGATCAAGTAAGTGCGCACCCCGCTGCACGAGCCAAGATTCGACACACTTTTTAGGAGCACTACTTCTTTGTCTACAAAAATTCGCTTAATGCGCATGGGAAAGATCCGCACACCATTTTTCCGCATCGTCGTAACAGA
>CANIAV010000076.1 GCA_947465365.1 Actinomycetota bacterium
CATAGCGGGCTTTTCCAAGATTTGAGTCGAGGATGAATCAACGCGCACGCTTGAGTTTGTTGGTCGTCCAAATCTTTATCTTTTCACTTCTGGTCGGGCTATTAGGCAGACTCTTTTATTTGCAAGTCGCTGCAGGTCCTAAATATCGCGATGCTGCTTTATCCATTCAAAGCCGTGATGTTGTTACACCGGCAACGCGTGGGCTAATAGTTGACTCATCTGGCGTGCCTCTCGCGCTGAACCGCGTTGGAATTGCGGTAACTGTCGATCGCACCAAGATAGATCGCCAGCCAGATAAAGGCGTTGCCGTCTTGCAATCTCTTGCGACGTTACTTGGACTTGAATATAAAGATGTCTATCAACGCACACGCCTCTGTGGTGAACTTGCCAAAGGTTTGCGCGCGGGCTGTTGGACTGGTTCACGTTTTCAACCGATACCAATTACCAAGGAAGCTGATCCTGAAGTAGCGCTTCGAATTGTTGAGCGATCAGATCAATATCCTGGAGTTTCAGCAACGCCAGTATCGATTCGAAACTATCCTGGCAATGCTGGAGTAAATGGCGCGCATTTGTTGGGTTATGTTGGACCTTTAACTGATAGTGATTTATCTGGCGCTAATGGGCGAAACTATTTCCGATCTGAAACGATTGGTAAAGCCGGTCTTGAGATTCAATATGATAATTATTTGCGAGGTACACCAGGAATTAAAACCGTTATTGTTGATCGTAAAGAGGCAGTTACTAGTACAAGTCAAAATACCAAGCCAATTGGTGGAAATCATCTAGTAACCAGTATTGATGCACGCGTTCAAGCCGCCGCCGAAAGCGCTTTAGCCGATGCTGTTCGCAGAGCACGCGCATCTGGAAATCCTTCAGATGGCGGCGCTGCAGTTGTCATGGATGTAACCAACGGTCAGATCTTGGCACTTGCTTCATATCCAACTTATGATCCAAATGCCTTTGAACGCGGGCTTACAGTCGCCGAAGCGGAAAGTCTCTATAGCGAAAAGGGTGGAGTACCTGCGCTATCGCGTGCGCTACAAGGCCTCTTTGCTCCAGCATCTACCTTTAAATCCGTCTCAGTGGTCGCCGCCGCAAATGCTGGATATGACTTAAATGCTTCTTACGATTGTCCATCACAAGTTGAAGTTGGTACACGCGCATTCCAAAACTTCGAGAGCAAAGCGCAGGGGCGCATCTCACTTAAGAAAGCTATCGCAGTCTCGTGCGACACTATTTGGTATCGCATCGCCTTCGATGAATGGTTACGTGATGGAGGGCTTAAACCAAAGTCAGATGCCAATGATTACTTCTATAACGCCGCTAAAGGATTTCAAATTGGTGTGAAGACTGGAATTGATCTGCCTTCCGAATCTTCTGGGCGGCTAGCCGATCGCGAGTGGCGTAAGGCTTGGTATGCCCAGAATAAAGATTTCTACTGTAACTACAAGACGCGTGCACCTAAGAGCCAGCAAACCGCCTTTCTAGTTCAGCTCGCTTATGAAAACTGTTTAGATGGAGACAAGATTCGCGCCGGAGATGCCGTTAACTTCTCGATCGGCCAAGGCGACACAGTTATTACACCAATTAAGCAAGCACAGATGTATGCAGCCATTGCAAATGGTGGAACTATCTGGAAACCAACTGTCGCCAAAGCCATAGTAAAGACTGATGGAACGGTTATTAAAACCTTTGGAAAAGAGAAGTTAGGGACGATTCCTGCAGATAAGGCGACGTTGAAATTCTTACATAGCGCCTTACGTGAAGTAGTAATTAGTGGAACTGGCGCTGGAGTATTTAGCGGTTTTCCAATTGCTATAAGTGGCAAGACCGGAACTGCAGAAGTCTTCGGAAGAAATCCAAATGGCAGTAAGAAAGCTAATACATCTTGGTTTGCATCGTACGGCCCATCTGAAAAGCCACGATTTGCTGTTGTCATGATGGTGAGCCAAGGCGGTTTTGGCGCTTCCACATCTGGCGTCGGTGTTAGAAAAATTTATGAAACGCTTCTAGGCGTGCAAGGTTCCAAAGTTGTATCTGCCAAGATTCTCTTTCCAAGCGGTATCCCACCAGTTGCACTTCCTAAAATTTCTCCAGCTACCAAAGTTAAAGGAGCAAAATGAGCCTTTCTTCACAGCGGATTAATTACCGTAAGAGTTCTCGCACATCTGCCTTCGCAGGATTTGACCCGATATTAACTATTGCGGTCGCACTTCTGTTATTAATGGGAACACTCTTGGTCTATGCCGCCACCCGTAATTGGTATGCAGCAAATGGTTTAGATCCTGAGTATTACTTAAAGCGCCATGTAATTAACATTGCAATTGGTTGCCTTTTGGCATGGGGAACAACGGTCGTTGATTACCGACTAATCCGTGCCTACACACCAATTTTATGGATCCTAGGAGTTATTGGACTTACCGCTGTTTTAATCCCAGGCATTGGCGCTGAAGTAAATGGCGCAAAGGCCTGGATCGGTCTTCCCTTTGGATTTCAACTGCAGCCGGCAGAGCTAGCCAAGATTTCTATCATCGTCGGTATGTCGATGATTTTATCTGAGCGTTCGCACGACAGTGATGCTGCACAAGATAGAGATGTCTTACAGGCTCTAGTAGTTGCAGCTATTCCAGTCTTATTGATTTTGAAGCAGCCTGATATGGGAACCATCTTCATTATTAGTATCGCGGTCGTGACAATAATTGCTGTATCTGGCGCACCGATGCGCTGGGTCGTGGGACTTATATTGGTTGCGGTAATCGGAAGTTTTGCGGCAGTTCAAGTTGGTGTGATTAATGATTACCAAGTAAAACGTTTGCAAGCATTTGTCGATCCGAACTCTGATTCGCAGGGCAGTGGTTACCAACTTCGCCAGGCGCGCATCACCGTTGGTTCCGGTGGGTTAATCGGAACAGGTCTATTTAACGGACCGCAGACAAATGGGCGCTTTGTGCCGGAGCAACAGACTGACTTCATCTTTACAGTTGCCGGTGAGGAACTTGGCTTTCTCGGTTGTGGTTTTATTTTAATTCTCTATCTAACGGTATTAATGCGCGCCTTTGGTATTGCGCGAAGATCAAGTGACCCCTATGGAAAATTAGTATGCACAGGCGTCATTGCTTGGTTTGCATTCCAAGCTTTTGAAAATATTGGCATGACACTTGGAATGATGCCGATGACGGGCGTGCCTTTGCCATTTGTCTCTTATGGCGGTTCAAGTATGTTTGCAACGATGATGGGCTTTGGGTTGCTTCAGAACGTGCATGCTCGCCATCGCGGCTAAAGCGAGGTAAATCAACGCTCATTTCGCCCTTTGGCTCGTCTGTGTGGCATACTTACCCCAACAGTTCAGCGCGGCTCGCGAACCAATTCGCGACCAAAGCCAGCGGCGGACTAACAAAGATTTGCTTGAAGGATTTACTGAGGTCAACCTAAAGGTTGTTAGCCAGATAAGTGACTACAAGCCAGAGCGCGTTAATTAACGCATAGAGGATTTGGTGCCATGGCGATTGAGCCAAAGTCACCGCGCAAGCGTGCGGTGAAAAAAATAAGTAAGAAGAAATCTCTTGCTGCAGATACATCAACCGAAATTGTTGATACTCCATCTGTTGAAGCAACTGAAACCAAGAGCAAGAAGAAAGCACCGGCTATTCCGGTCCCAATTTTCCAAGAGGCCACAACCGAGAAAGCTCCTAAGGCTGCTCGCAAGGCCGTTGCGAAGGTTAAAGAGGAAGAGAGCGCTCCTGAAAGCGCAGCAACTTCCGAAGATGATGATTCACGTGGCGGTCGCAACCGCCGTCGCCGTCGCGGTGGACGCGGCCGCCGTAAGCCAAACGCTGATGGCGTCGATACTCAAGATTCAACAGATGATGGTGAAGAGACCAGCACTGAGGCAAGCGAAGAAGGAGCAGAAGGCGGAACACACCGCCGTCGCCGCCGTCGTCGCGCAACCGGTGAAGGTGTAACACCTGGTGAGATCGTTGATGAAGATGGCGTAGTAACTGTTGTTAAGGTGCGCGAAGTTCGCGAACGCGCAGAGCGCCCAGCGCGTGCAGAACGCACCGAACGCGGAACTCGCAATCGTCGCGATCGTGGTTCTAGATCAGATCGCTCCGATAACCGTGGTGATTACCGCGAGCCATACCGTCGTCGTGGAACCATCATTACAGATGGTGAATTTTTAGCTCGTCGCGAGAACGTTGATCGTGAAATGTTGGTCCGCCAAATTGGTGACCGCATTCAGATCGCTGTTATCGAAGATAAGGTAATGGTCGAGCACTATGTAAACCGAAATGCCAACGTTTCATATGTCGGCAACGTTTACTTGGGTCGCGTCCAGAACGTTCTTCCTTCCATGGAAGCTGCCTTCGTTGATATTGGTAAGGGCCGTAACGCAGTTTTATATGCCGGTGAAGTTAATTGGGATGCCGCAGGTATTTCAGAGACCCAGCCACGTAAGATTGAAATGGTATTAAAGACCGGCCAACCAGTTCTTGTCCAAGTTACTAAAGATCCAATTGGCCAAAAAGGTGCGCGTTTGACTAGCCAGATCTCACTTCCAGGACGTTACGTTGTTTACGTTCCTGGCGGCGGAATGAGCGGAATCTCAAAGCGTCTTCCTGAATCAGAGCGCACTCGTCTCAAAGCAATTCTTAAGAATTTAATTCCTGAAGAAGCCGGTGTGATTGTTCGTACGGCGGCAGAAGGCGTTAGCGAAGAAGAGCTCACTAACGACGTGGCACGTTTGAAGGCGCAATGGGAAGATATTTATCAGAAATCTGAAAACCCAAATTTCCACGCACCTGCCCTGTTGCTTTCTGAGCCAGATCTAGCAGTACGCGTTATCCGCGATATCTTCAACGAAGATTTCCGCAAACTTACTATTCAAGGCAACGATGCTTGGGAAGAGATCAGTTCTTATCTGGGCGGAATTGCTCCTGAATTAGTCGGCAAGTTGCAGAAGTACTCTGGCAACGGAGATCTCTTCGCCGAATTCCGCGTTGAAGAACAATTAGCTAAAGCATTCGATCGCAAGGTTTATCTACCATCTGGTGGATCATTGGTTATCGATCGCACTGAAGCGATGATCGTGATCGACGTCAACACCGGTAAATTCATCGGTAAGGGCGGAAACCTAGAAGAGACTGTTACCAAGAACAACTTGGAAGCGGCTGAAGAAATCGCCCGCCAACTTCGCCTGCGCGACTTAGGTGGAATTATCGTTATCGACTTTATCGATATGGTTCTGGAATCTAACCGTGATGCTGTTCTACGTCGCCTTGTTGAATGTC
>CANIAV010000077.1 GCA_947465365.1 Actinomycetota bacterium
ATAAGGAAAGTTTGACCGCACTTAACGATCCATCATTTGTAATACTTGTGAAGAAAGTTGACCATGGAACCTTAATCACCAAGGCCAGGATGGGAAGTGCAATTAACAGAATGGCAAGATAAGCAAAGGCGCGAGAGATTGGATCAACGCGTCTTGAATTCACCGCCCGAGCATATCTAATCAACGAAAGATCTGCGATTACTTAAGTGAATCTACCTGAAATCCCGCCTTTGCCAGCGCTAATCTAATTTCGGTGCTCTGCAGATATTGGAATATTCGCTTTGCCCATCGGTTATCATTGGCAATCGCAGTTTTAGCGATACCAATCTTGTATTGGGTAGAAGCAGCTTTGGTATCTGCAAAAGTGATCGCACGGATTTTACTTGAGTTAGCAATTACATCCGTCTTATAAACTATAGCCGCATCAACTGCTCCGGCAAGTAATTTTGCAAGGGTGCCTGATGCCGAAGGCTCAAAAGAAACCGGAGAGCTTTTAACTACACCTTCTGCCCCCAAGGCACGGTCTGCCGCGATTCCGCATGGAACTGTGCGAGCACATTGAATCCATTTTACTTTCCCATTTAGATCGCCAATCTTCTTTATTGGCGAATTCAATGAAACGGCAAGAACAACTTCATTTACAACATAATCAGATGGGCTTGCCACCTCAGATTTTGCAGATGCCATGCTGGATTCATCTGCTGACACAAAAATATCGAATGGTGCCCCTGAATTAATTTGGCTGGCTAATGTGGAAGATGATCCAAATGAAATATTTATCTTCACGCCAGGGTGCGCTGCTACAAACTTCTTTGTTAAAGCGTTGTATTGGGCTTGCAAGCTAGATGCTGCAAATACATTGACGGTTTTTGGCGATACCGCGATAGCTGATTGTGGGTTTAAAAGGGCGGCAAGAAGAATTGAGAGGCTCAGAGTGAAGCAACCTCCTTGCCACTTACGACGGCCTGCCTTCATATGATTGATTATGCCGCAATTTCAAGTGGCACCGGTTTTGCTTCCTGATATGCTTCACCTCACATTTCATTAGGGGGCCTTAAATGTCAGTTGAAAGCGATCTAGCACGCCAAGCGCTTAGTTCAATCTGGCAAGCACAGGGCGAAAAAATGGAAGAGTTGGATGAAGAATGCAATCCAAATAAAGCCTGCCGCAATATGAAAGAAGTTACTTTCGAAGGATTTATCCAAGATGAAGGTAAGGATCTGGCTACTGCATGGCGCGAGACTCTTATTCGCGATGGCAAACTTGGCGCCGGAAGTATCGGCAGCTTAGTCTCAGAAAATAAGCTCAAGTAAATACACGAATAGATCTTTAAATTATGATTTCAACATCTTTTGATTTGCTGACCGTCGATGAGCTAACGGAAGAACTCCGATCGATTGGTTATGTGGCCAATCGCGGTCTTGCGACTTCCCTGTTAATTTCCATGAAACTCGGCCGTCCAATCCTTCTTGAAGGAGAAGTTGGTGTCGGTAAGACTGAACTTGCCAAGAGTATTTCTAAGCTACTTGGGCGCAAGCTAATCCGCCTGCAATGCTATGAAGGTATTGATACAAATCAAGCGCTATACGAGTGGGATTATGCGCGCCAGATGCTGCAGATCCGTGCCATGTCAGGCAATGAAGTTTCAGATAAATCTGTCGATGACCTATTTGGTTCTAAATTTCTAATCGAGCGCCCGCTGCTGCAGGCCATTAAAGCCGGCGATCAATGCGTCTTGCTAATCGATGAAGTCGATCGAGCAGATGATGAATTCGAAGCATTTCTACTGGAGCTTCTCTCAGATTTCCAGATAACCATTCCCGAAATTGGAACAATTGCAGCCACATCACGCCCAATCGTAATTTTGACCTCTAACCGCACCCGTGAATTACACGATGCACTAAAGCGTCGCTGCCTATATAACTGGATTGGCTTCCCTGCACAAGAACAAGAGATCGAAATCGTAAAGTCACGAGTTCCTGGCGTCTCTGATCAATTGGCTTCAAAAGTTGTTGGCACCGTTAACAAACTTCGCGAAATGGATCTTGAAAAATCTCCCGGAGTTGCCGAGACTATTGATTGGGTGCAATCGCTAGAAGCGATTGGGGCAAGCTCCCTCAACGAAACTAACGCAGCTGAGACTTTGGGCGCAGTCATCAAGGGACGTGATGATCTCGAATATGTATCTGGCAACCTTGCAGAGATAGTCTCTGATGCCTCTAACTGAGGGCTTTGACGAATTATTTGTTGAATTTGCTCAAGAACTTAGATCTCATGGAATGCTCGTCGGATCTGATGATGTAATCACTTTCTGCAATGCAGTATCGGTCCTGGATGGTACAGATGTAATGGATGTCTACTGGGGCGGTAGAACAACTCTGGTTCGTCGCAAAGAAAATATCCCCGTCTATAACGAGATTTTCCAACGCTTCTTCTTTGATAATTTGGAGGAAGAGGAGAGCGTGGCGAAGAAGAAATTCCGCGCGCAAGTCAGCACAACTTCCACTATTGAAATCCCTGAAAATGAAAGAACTGAACAGGGTGATTCCAACGATGACACCAAAATGGGATTTATGGCAGCAAGCCATGAAATCTTCCGAAATAAGGCCTTTAATGAATGCACTCCGCAAGAGCTCCTTGCCCTACGCAAGATGATGTCGAATATCCGACTAAACCCACCGATCCGCAGAACGCGGCGTTTGATTTCAACAAATAAGGGTAAGAAATTAAATATGCGCAAAATAGTTCGGGAAAATATGCGCGCTATGGGAGAGAACCGAGAAATCTTCTACACCAAGAAGAAGGAGCGGCTGCGACCGGTAGTTTTTATCCTCGATATCTCAGGTTCTATGGCTGACTATTCTAGAAATTTATTACAACTGGCATATTCTGCGCGAAGTGCGAATCAAAAAGTTGAAGTTTTCTGCTTCGGAACCAGGCTTACCCGTGTAACTCGTTCTCTCTCACGTCGTAACCCTGATCAAGCGATGGAGCAAGCTGGCGCCGAAGCCATGGATTGGGAAGGTGGAACACGTATTGGTGATGCCATCAATACCTTCCTAAAGAAGTGGGGACGCGGACGAGTAGGTAGAGGTTCGATAGTTGTCATCTGTTCCGATGGACTAGATCGCGGCGATCCTGAGACGTTAGCAAAATCAATGGAAGCCCTCTCTCGTATCGCATATAGAGTTGTGTGGATGAATCCACATCGCGGAGATGCCGATAGATATGTGCCAACTTCGATGGGAATGATCATTGCAGAACCCTTTATCGATGAAGTTGTATCAGGACATAATCTAAAAAGTCTGGAAGAATTCAGCCGAAAACTCGTCTCAATTAGATAGGTGCCACGATTATGAAGTTCAGCGTCTCAATCTTTGCCGAAGGTGATCGTGAAATTACTCTTGAAGAGGTAGTTGAACTCGCTGATGCCGTAGCAATTCACAGCGGCTTAGCAACAGGTGCTGGCACAACTGGGTATGGTGCACAAATAATCGTTGAGGCCCCTAGTTCTGATATTGCTGTAGATGCTGCCCTGGTTATCTTTAATGAAGCGGTTAAGACCGCCAATCTTCCAGTCTTTGAAATTATTAAGGCCGAGACTATGTCTGAAGATCAAGACTGGGAAGACGCGCTCGAAGAATGATCCGCCTTGGGTCGCTAGCTGGGTATCCCTTTGAAGGCCCTCGTGCACTTGCCGGATGGACTCCCCCAAAAATTGCCGCTGTCTATGCTGTTATGTGTCTTAACGACCCAGAGAATAAACCACAAGAATTTTCCATAATCTACGTCGGCCACGCTGCCGATTTAAGCACCCAAGGCTTTCCACTCAAGCATCCGCGATCTGCTTCATGGGTAGCGCGGGCCGGAAATAAATTTAATTTACATATCTGTTGGTTTGATATTCCGGGTGGTACTGAACGTCATCGCGAAATGATCGCCCATGAACTAATGGCGGTATATGAACCAAGTTGTAATCTCGAAAAATACGATCAAGCATGGAAAGACGAATGGATCGGTGAATACTCAAATGCATTCACCGACCCATTGACCACTGGTCGCGATCCAAATAATCGCAGCCAGTAAAACCTAATCTATCTTTACGCCAACACCATCAAAGAGACGTGAGCGTCGAGTTCCCATTGCTGGGAAATTTGGTTTTGGAGCTGCATGCTCTGGTTCTGGCACATAAGTAGCGCCAACAACGATCGCCTCAGCAAAGCCATACAGGAGTGGAAGAGCGCCAGCGACTACGCCACCAGTTCTATTGATCCGCTCAAGGCCAGGCTCGATTATGTCTGCATCATGTTTGATCTGCCAAACTAGATCTGCAGCCTCTTCTAACTTGACTGCAACAGCGGCAAGCTGGCGGCCAACGATGAAGAGATAGATCGCAAGGCCGGCGATAAGCGCGACGATGTCGATTACTGAAAATAACTGAAGCGTTGTCATGAGCGCACCTTATCTAGAACTCGTCCAAGGAATAAGTGATGCTCAAGTCCTTCTGCAAGAACTGCATCTACGCCAGCGGCGGTCTTATTGATTAGCTCTGTATTTGCAGTATTCGCCTGAGCTGCAGTGAGCGTCTGGCGAATCTGCGCAACGCGCTTATCGATAATGCGAACTAGCAAAACCAGGATTGTCAGCAACGCAGCTACAGCTACGACGACGACAGCACCAAGAATATTTGCGAGAACCCACAGTGAGTGAGTATTGGAATCCATCTTCTCAGCCTCCTAGTTTCTTACGGCCACGATTAAGTCCGGCAACAATCGCTGTGGCATATGCGATAGTTGTATTAAGACCTTTAAGGCCGGCTGTGTTAACAACTGCGCCTTCAAGTCCGGCATTAATTCTTTGAGCCTGGCCACCAATTTTGTGAGCCAGCAAAAGGATTGGGACTACGAGAGCTACGACAACAAGTACAACAACTGTTGCAATGATGTAGCCCACGAGCCAACCTGGGTGATTAGTAAAGTCCATCTGTTATCTCCCCTTAGATCGTTTCTGCAAAATCGCGTACTGGCTTGAGGCTAGCGTTGACAGAAGTTACAACGCTAGGAACTGTCGCAGTCTTAGCAACAATTACTTGCACTCCGCCTTCAAGTGCATCAAGAGATTTAGTTACTGCACGCAGGTGCAAAATAACGCGTGATAGGCCTAGCGCTGCGGCAGCGATGATTAACGTTGCCAGAATTAGCGTGTATACGGCTTGTTGTGCCATTTCGATTCCCCTTATCCGAGTAACTTGGAAACTGGTCCGGCGTAACGAACTGCCCCGTTG
>CANIAV010000078.1 GCA_947465365.1 Actinomycetota bacterium
AATTTTCACGATGCGATGGCCGATTACGGTGATCAAATTCGCGGAGATTTTAACGCCCAAGGTCGCCTCAATGAAATTCCATCGTCACTTGAAGCACCGATTCGCAAGGCAAAAGAGGCAGCTGCGGCAATCGTTCAGATCATTAACGCCGATGATGAAATTATTGATTCCGATGCTGTTGCGGAACGTGCCCGCGTAAAAGGTGCGGTCTCTGAGATCAATACAACTTGTGGCAAGTTATTGAAGATGGGAAATACCCATGTGCTCTGGTATGAACCAACTTTCTCAACTCTGCACCTTGCACCTTTATCTGTATCTGAAGTCTTGCGCGCTAATTTATTGACTAAAACTCCCGTTATTGCCACATCTGCCACGTTGACGGTTGGCAATGGCTTTGATGCGATGGCGCGCAGCATTGGTTTTGTGGTCGGCGATGAAGCAGATGCGGAAAGTGAAGACGGAGATATAGATCCGGCTAATGTGCAGATGCTTGATGTGGGTTCGCCCTTTGATTTCGCCAATCAAGGCGTTTTATATATGCCAAAACATTTGCCTGAACCAGGTCGTGATGGACCAAGTCCAGAAGTCTTAACCGAACTCGGTGAGTTAATTGATGCCGCCGGTGGTCGCACGCTGGCGCTATTTAGTTCTTGGCGCGGGGTAGAAGCAGCCGATGCACATCTGCGGGAAGTCTTAAAAGAGTTGCCAATCACCATCATCACGCAAAAACGCGGTGATGCAGTTGGTCCGCTGGTGGAACGCTTTGCCAAAGATGAGACATCGATCTTGCTCGGCACTATGTCGCTCTGGCAGGGCGTGGATGTTCCGGGTAACTCTTGCATCTTGGTTGCCATTGATCGCATTCCTTTTCCACGTCCTGATGAACCAGTTATGTCGGCTCGGGCATCGCTAGCAGATGCGGCAGGCGGCAGTGGCTTTATGCAGGTCTCACTTCCACGTGCCGCCTTATTGTTGGCGCAAGGCACAGGTCGTTTAATCCGTAGCGTTGATGATCGTGGTGTTGTTGCAATTTTAGATTCGCGAATTGTGACAAAGCGCTATGGCAGCGTCCTGCTTAATTCGATGCCGCCGTTGTGGCGCACATCAGATGGTGCCGTAGTTCGCGAATCATTGCGCAGATTGAATAAGGAAATCTAACTTTTCACGCAGTAGCGGCCAAGATTTAGCAAAGCTGGGATGTAGCGGCAAGCGCGTTACATCATCGAATAAAACCCATTTAACTTCATGTGATTCATCATTTAACTCGTGCGCTTCTAAATTCTCATTTGCTTGTGCGATAACAGTTTCATAGCTCCAGATACCGTGGTTATCGGTATGGGTATCGCGCGGATTTAAACATTGTGGATCAATGCCAGTTTCTTCAACTGCTTCGCGAATTGCGCCTTCGATAATCGTTTCGTGGGAATCGCGCGCCCCGCCTGGAATACCCCAAGTGTCACCGTTGTGGACCCACGGTGCGCGATGTTGCAGCAGGATTGCACCGTCGCGATAAATCAAGAGGCCTGCTGCGCCATTTAAGCCCCAATGTTTGCTGCCGCAGGCGCATTCGATCCAACCATCACCATCGCGCGCAACCATGCCGCTACTTTCTCACACCTATCCACAGTTATCGACTTTAAAGCAATTTAAGCCAGCGCAAAGTTCTACCTTGCGCCAGATGAAAGCAAAGATTCTCTTCTTAATCGCATTAATTACCTTCACCTCTATAAAGCCTTTAAGCGCAGGCGATTGCGAAAGTGCCTGCGTTGATGTCTATACCCAAGATGGTCAATTGATCTTTGAAGCGCGCAAGGGCAGTGGCCCAAAAGCCAGTTCGGCGCCGCAAGCCAAAGCAAAGCCAAAACCGGTTGTAAAACCGAAAGTTATCGCTAAACCAAAGGTGGTTGTGAAGCCAAAGACGGCGGTTAAACCAAAGTTGGCTGCTCCCAAGAAAAAGGTTGTGCCCAAGAGACGCGCTCCAGTTGCAGTCGCTGCAACTTCCCTTAGCGATCGCATCAGTAAATCTCTTCCAACAACCGGAATTTCCTACCAACCAAACTTTCAACCTCTGATAAATGTGCCGGTCTATTTTTGGAACGATATGCCGGCGGTATTTCGCAGCAAAGTAGATCTAATCGGTGAAGTCATCGATGTGACGATGCGCCCTTCATTTACTTGGGCCTTTGGCGACGGGGGATTTACATCAACCACTGATCCCGGTGGCCCATACCCAAACGGGAAAGTTACACATACATATTCGCGCCCCGGTGTTTATCCCGTAATTCTCATAACAACTTGGGGCGGCACTTTTTCACATAACGGCATAGAACGCGCGATTACTGGCGAGATAAAGAAGACAACTGCACTGACCATCACCGTGGTGGCAGCTCCTACCCGTTTTACGAATTGAGATAAATGACCACTCTTACATCCCCTCATGATCTAATCGCCGCGATTCCATTTCTGATCGGCTACCACCCAGTTGATTCACTTGTTGTTGTCTCAATAAAAGATAATTGCATCGGAATGGCGATGCGGGTTGATTACCCGATTGATCTACCTACCGCCGCATATGACTTGCTGGCATCGCACTTACACCGTGAAGGTTCAACTGGCGCACTTCTAGTTGCCTATGTGCCAAGCGGGCGCAGCGATGGGGAAGCGGTGTTAAGTGATTTAGCCGCATCCCTGCACCGGATTGATTTAAAGGTGGATGAATCACTGCTAATTCAAGATGGACGTTATCGATCAACGATGTGTTCGGATGTGCAATGTTGTCCACCAAATGGGCGCGATGTGCCGGCCATTGATTCATCGCGGATCGCAATGGAATATGTGGTCGCAGGTCGCGCTATGCCCTTTGCAAATCTGAAAGCGCTAACCGAATCAATTTCCGCACTTGTAATTGCCGATGATGAAAAGTGGATCGCGCGCGTTACCAAATTTGCTGTACCTGAAAAATCTGATGATTTAACTAACCTGCAGCGCGATGGCGCAACTGCGGTGATTGACCTAGCTGGTGAATTTGCCTTGGGGCGCGGCGGTGATGATCTAGAACTTATCGCGCGCGTAATTGGGCGCTTATCCGATATCCAGGTTCGTGATTTTGCACTGGGCACCCATACTGAAGAAGATATTGATAACTACTTTTTAATGTGGCGCCATTTAATGCGCATGGCACCACCAGGTTTTGTCGCACCAATTGCATCGCTCTTTGCAGCCTTGGCCTATGAAAGCGGCGATGGCGCTTTGGCCCACCGTGCCTTAGATCGGGCGCTGGCAGATACCAATGGTTATTCGCTAGCGCTGCTTTTGCGCCGCGTCTTTACCGCAGGCTGGCCGCCGGAATCATTTGCAGCAATGCGCAGGGAGCTACACCCGAAAGTCTGCGCTGGAATTTTTGGGTTAGACTTACCACCAGGTCACGAGTTCTAATCGATAGCCCCGGCTGATTAGGCGGCAACCCTCCACCGCGGTGGGGTGCTCCGGGTGACGACCAGGTTTGCATCAAGTGATGTAAGCAAGTGCGTGAAGGATTTGGTTTATGTCTAAAGAGATAAGCACTCAAGTAACTGGGGCGTGGCTAGAAGGCCACGATCCAGGAGAGCGCCAATTTGTAAAGATCGGTTTCCTCTTACTTGAAAATGGCGAGACCTTGCCGGATATCACGATCGCTTATCAAAGTTGGGGCCAGCTAAATGCGGCTAAAGATAATGCGATCTTAATTAACCACGCGATGACCGGCTGGTCTGATGTGACTGCCTGGTGGCCAAATATGGTTGGACCTGGTCTGCCTTTTGATACCGATAAATATTTCATCGTCTGCCCCAATGTAATCGGGGGATGCCAAGGAAGTACCGGTCCTTCTAGCATCGCACCCGATGGCAAACGTTATGGATCGCGTTTTCCAACTGTGACGGTGCGCGATATGGCTGAAGCGGAAATTTTATTCTCTGATGCGATCGGTATTAAGAAATATCGACTAGCTGTTGGGCCATCCCTTGGTGGAATGCGCTCGCTGGAATGGGCGATTGAACACCCCGATCGCGTTAGCGCGATCTGCACAATCGGATCATCTGCCGTTGCAACAGGCGATCAGATCGGTGGCTTCTCTGTGCAAATTCGCGCGATTAAATCTGACCCGAACTTTAACGATGGCGATTATTACGAGCAGCCAGTTGGTCCGATTGAAGGTATGGGAATTGCCCGCCGTATTGCTCACCTGACTTATCGCACTGAATCAGAGATGGATGTGCGCTTTGGCCGCCAGATGCAGGGCGATGACACTGGCCGCTATGCCGTTGAGTCATACCTGGACCATCAGGCAGATAAGTTAGCTAAACGCTTTGATGCCAATACCTATATCTCGCTAACTTCGGCGATGGCCTCCCATGATGTGGGGCGCGAGCGGGGCGGAGTTGTAAAAGCCCTCGAATCGATCAAGATTCCGGTGGTTGTGGTCTCAATTGATACCGATCGCCTCTTCCCACCTCGACTTCAGGTTGAGGTTTGCGAGCTGGTTCCGCAGGCAGCGCCCTTAATTACGATCTCATCTGACTTTGGACACGATGGCTTTTTAGTTGAATCCGAGGCAGTTGGCGCGGCAATCCGCCAAGCCTTGAGTATAATATAGACATCGCTTCGAGCAGTTCGAAACAAAAGTTTCGAAGGTAGTTCGAAAAAACCAAAGGACAATTGTGGCTGTATTTAGTGCGCTCAAAAACAAGGTTAAAGCTGGAAAGCCTGCTGCTAAGAAGTCTGCTCCTGCTAAAAAGGCAGTTGCCAAGAAAGCAGTTGCCAAAAAGAGCGCGCCAGCTAAGAAAACTATTGCTAAGAAAGCCCCGGCGAAGAAAGTTGCCGCCAAGAAAGCAGCACCAGTTAAGAAAGCAGCACCTGTAAAAGTTGCAATGAAGAAAGATCTCTCTGCGAAAGAGATCCAACAACTCGTAAACCTTAAGAACGATGTTGCGCGCCAGAAAGAGATTGTTGAAACTCTTGCGGCAAGTGGAATTGATAACTACCGCAAAGCGGTGAAGAAGGAATTTATGGCGCTGGCTCTTGAAGCCCGTCATCTAGACGAGACTCTTCCAATTGATATTGAGAAGGCGCGCAAGAGCGGACTTGGCTCACCAAGTCGTATCCTTTCTAAGGCCCAGCTTGCACTCATTGCACCTAAAGAAGAGCCAAAGCCAGTTGCTGCACCTGCTGCAAAGGCCGGTAAGGCAGCCGTTGTTCTAG
>CANIAV010000079.1 GCA_947465365.1 Actinomycetota bacterium
CACGGCACGACTAGCCTGATTGTCAGCGGACATTTGGATTCAGAAGATTTTGAACGAGCACTTGACTCTCTGGAACTAGCCCTAGGGATTAGAAAGTAGAAGGTCATGAGCGAAATTTTTCCCGTAACAACTGAAGATGAACGCGATTCACGCGAAGATCAGCGCGAGGCCGATCGTCGTGAATCAGAAATTAAAGGCGATAAGCCGCCGCATCACGACGATTAATTAATCTGATTTTGTAGGAGTAGCTGGAGTTGCAGGTTTAGCTACTGAATCGGTTTTATAAAAACCTGAACCTTTAAAGACAACGCCTACGGCTGAATAAACTTTTCGTACTTCGCCCTTGCATTCTGGGCATTCGGTTAGCGGTTCATCGGAAAAGCTTTGAAAGGCTTCAAAGGCGTGCTCGCAGGCAGAACATTGGTATTGATATGTAGGCATTTGCGCTCACTCCTTTCCTAAATCACATCCGCGGGGACTAGTGGATCAGTCTAAGGAAGTGAGACTATAGAGGCGAATTGAGACCACTCTCGCAGCGAAGGCAGGTACACAAGTGAAGCGTTTTGCGGCACTTATCGGCGCAATCGTCATTTCTGTAATGGCGACTGGTCCGGCGCTAGCCAATTCACTCGTTGCGACTTCTCCTATCGCAGGTTCGACTCTAAAAGTTGCACCAAGTGCGGTCACGATTTCAGTGGAAATTACACCGATGGATATGGGAAATGAAATAACTGTTACAGATCCTGCTGGACGTCGCGTTGATGATGGAACCTTGACCGTTGCAGGCAATGACATCATCGTCGGAATGAAGCCGATTACTGAATCTGGCGTCTATAAAGTTACTTACAACATTATCTCTGAGATGGATAACCCACTAGAGGGCTCCTTTAACTTCAATTTCTCAACACCAACAATTTCTACGCCGCAAGAAGTTGTGCCAACCACGCCAACTAAAGTTCAAGGAAGTGACTTTGGTACCAACCTCTTTGTAATTGGTTTACTGGTTGCTTCATTTATTGTATTGATTGCGCTTGCGTTATACGCCAGAAAGATATTTAGCGAGCGATGACTTTCCTGGCAGCAGATCTAAATTCTGCTGGTCCGCTGATTACTTCGTTGACCACAGTTGGTAAGTTCATTTCACTTACCTCAAGTTTTGCAACGGTTGGTTTTCTGTTGGCCATGGGCTTCCTACTTCTCGATGACGCAGGCAAATTATCTAGATCTGCTCAAGCTCTGCGAAATTCTGCCGCCTTAACCGCACTTGTTTGGGTACTTGGGCAAGGTTTAAATATCTTGACCACGCTCGCTAATATTTTAGGAACCTCGCTATCTGGTGCGCTAGATCCAACATCGCTTCGCTCATTCGTCTCCCAAATCGACCTGGGCAAGTACATGTTTGTACAACTTGTTTTAGCTTTGCTTATCTGCACTGCAGTCTCACGTATCCGTACGGTTGCTGCCGCAAATGCACTTCTGCTGTTATCGATCGTTGCGGTGATTGCCCCAATTTTTGCTAGCCACTCTGCATCAAGTGGTTCGCACTCTTTAGCGATCGGTTCGCTAATAGTGCATGTAGTTGCACTTACCTTCTGGGTTGGCGGGTTGATTGCCATAACAGTGCTCTCGGCCACAGATCGCGCAATCGCGCTGCCGCGCTTTAGTTCCTTGTCGCTCTGGGCGGTAATTGCTGTTGTTGTAAGCGGTAGCGCAAATGCTTGGGCCAGACTTAATTTTCAAAGCGCATGGAGCTCTAACTATGCGCGATTGGTGATTCTAAAAGTTTTGCTAACTGCCGGACTGATTTATCTGGGCTATCTAAATCGTAAACATTTATCAGGTAAGTGGCAGATTAGTTTGAAGAATTTAACGCGACTGCTCCTAATTGAAGCAACCATAATGCTCATAACCGTTTTAATTGGATCGCGCCTTTCGAACTTACAACCTCCATCACGAGGGGAAAGTGCGATTTTGGATCCAGGGCTGGCGATCGCAGGTATCACCACACCAGCTGCCCCAAACATATGGCGAGTACTTTCACTTTATGATCCAGATGCGCTGATGATTGGGGTGTTGATAACCGCAGTTGCACTTTATATAAAAGGTGTAGTTATTTTGTCGCGCCGTGGCGATAAATGGCCAGTTGGTCGCACTGTTGCATTCGCTTTAGGTATTAGCGTTATTGATTACGCAACCAGTGGTGGCTTAGGCGTGTATGCAAAATTCTCGTTTGAGTATCACATGATCGCTCACATGGCACTTGGAATGATCGCACCAATCGGAATTGTCTTAGGCGCACCTATTACATTGGCGCTACGTACTTTGCCGCAAGGTCGCAATCAAGAAGAACGTGGCGTTCGTGGCACGTTAATTGCACTATTACATTCCAAGCCAGCCGGGATCGTTACAAATCCGATAGTTATATTGGCGCTCTTTGATGGCTCACTATTTGTTCTGTATATGACCAAGCTCTTTGGAAATATGATGCAATCACACCTGGGACATTTAGTAATGAATGTTCACTTTCTTCTCGCTGGGATTCTCTTCTTCCATGTAATTATCGGAATCGATCCCAATCCACGAAAAGTGCCTCATATCGTGCGCATCGTTATTCTCTTTGCCGCGATGAGCATCCACGCCTTCTTTGCAATTGCGTTAATTTCTACTTCGACAGTTATCGATCAAGGATATTTTGCATCTCTGCAAACGCCTTGGAACCTTGACCTATTGGCCGATCAACATGCTGGTGGTTCTATCGCCTGGGCAATGGGCGAGATTCCAATTTTAATGGCGCTTGTGGCAACCTTTATTCAATGGATGCGCGATGACAAGCGAGAGACCAAGCGAATAGATCGCAATGAAACTCGTATGGCTGCGATGGGTGAACCCGATGAACTCGCTCAATACAATGCTTACTTAACTTCGTTAGCAGCAAAGGATGCGAAAGAGAAATAATGACAACCAACGACCTTTATACTCTGCCATCTGAATATAACGATTTACGCGCCAGCGTTCGATCTCTTGCTGAAAATGAGATCGCACCACATGCTGCAGCGGTTGATGAAGACCATCGCTTTCCGCAAGAAGCAGCTGATGCGCTTTTAAAGTCTGGCTTAAGCGCTGCACACGTTCCGACAGAATTTGGTGGCGAAGGCGCAGATGCTCTAGCAGTTGTAATCATTATTGAAGAAGTTGCTCGAGTTTGTGCATCATCATCGTTAATTCCTGCAGTAAATAAACTTGGTTCGCTACCTCTGATTTTAGGAGGTAATAATGACCAGAAAGAACGTTGGTTGTCGCAGCTAGCAAAGGGAAAAGGTTTTTCATATTGCCTCTCCGAATCCGAAGCAGGCTCAGATGCATCTGCTCTTAAAACAAAAGCTGAGCGCAAAGGCGATAACTGGGTAATTAACGGAAGTAAAAAATGGATTTCCAATGCTGGAGTATCAGAGTTCTATACCGTCATTGCGCAGACTGATCCAAGCAAAGGCTCCAAAGGCATAACGGCATTTATCGTCGAAAAATCTGATGCTGGAGTTTCATTTGGTGCGCCGGAAAAGAAGATGGGCTTTCGTGGTTCACCAACTCGCGAAGTTTATTTCGATAATGTAACCGTCGGCGATGACCGCCGTATTGGTGAAGTCGGTGCTGGATTTGCAATCGCTATGGATACCTTGGATCACACCCGCATCACGATCGCCGCACAAGCACTCGGAATTGCGCAAGGCGCCTTAGATGTTGCTGCCAAATATTCACACGAGCGCAAACAATTTGGGAAAGAGATCTTTGATTTCCAAGGCGTGCAATTTATGTTGGCGGATATGGCGATGAATATCGAAGCCGCCCGTCAATTAACTTATGCCGCAGCTGCGCGCAGCGAACGAGGCGATAAAGACCTAAAATTCTTCTCTGCTGCGAGCAAAACCTTTGCTAGCGATGTGGCTATGAAAGTCACGCAAGATGCGGTGCAGGTATTAGGTGGTTATGGATATGTCTCTGACTATCCAGTCGAACGTATGATGCGCGATGCCAAACTCACACAGATTTATGAGGGCACAAATCAAATTCAGCGAATCGTGATGGCGCGAAACCTGCCGGCAAATTAACTTTTAAAACGAAGCAATAAATCTGGTGTAGCGGCTGCGTTAAGGGGAATATCAAAGTCTTCGCGCGGAAGATCTTCACTGGAAATTTCATCTGGGTGTATCAATCCAACGCTCCAAGCCTTTAATTGCGAGAGCGTGCGATCGTAAAAACCACCGCCTTGTCCTAATCGATAACCAGCGCGATCAATTCGCAGCGCAGGGACGACTATTAACTCAATTACCAATTTATCCGAAATTACAGGACCGCTTGGCTCCAAAATATTCTTTGAAAACTTGCTGGGTATTAGCTGGCTCTGATCGCCTTGCCACTGAACCCATTCGAGATCTTTTCCGATTATGCGTGGCAAATATAAAGACTTTCCGTTTTTTAGCAGCGAAGTATTTAACTCTGATGTGCTGGGTTCATCCCCATATGAGATGTAACTGGCAATATGTGTAGCTTTTTGAAATTCCAGTGAAGTCGCAAGGTATGCAAAAGAGTGATCTAGATATCTTTCGCGCCGTTCAAAGCGATAGCGATTTCGGAGATCGGTTTTCTCACTCGATGCGCTCACGTAAATCCCCAATATTTGGTTACTCAAGAAGTATTGTTGCTGATTATGTCAGACCGAATGCGCGTGGATGAGTTCCTCTCCTCTCTTATTGCGATCTGTCGCCCCTTGGATGCATTTGAAATGCCGTTACTTGATGCGCATGGTGCAACTCTTTCCGAAGATATCTATGCTGGCGAACGCCTGGTTCTAAAATCAGGTTCACGAATTCGCTCTACTCAAATTGGACTAGCGGCCTCGATTGGACGCGATCACCTGCCTACCCGACCACATCCGCGCGTAGTTGTGCTCTCTGCAGGGCCTGATTTAGTTGAGCCAGGTAAGGAGCTAAAAGATGGTGAAGAGTATGAAACCAATTCTTGGCTATTGACCACTGCCGTACGTGAAGTTGGTGCAGTTGCTTATCGAGTACACACAATCCCTGACGATGAAGCCCAACTGCAAGCAGTTATTGAAGACCAATTAGTTCGCGCTGATTTAATAATTATTAGCGGAGAACGTAAAGATGATTC
>CANIAV010000080.1 GCA_947465365.1 Actinomycetota bacterium
TAGATTGAGTTTCCATCTTTATCTTTTGGAATATCAAGCCATGAAAGAAGGTAAGTAGGTCCGTTGTTGATTACATCTTGTGCGAATACACGAGATGTACCGTATTGGACGTGCTCACATGTAATTGGAGTTCCATCTTCAAACTTAGTTCCTGGACGAAGTGTGAACTTCCAGGTCTTTGCTTGGTTACTTGGAACACCAGTGTTTGTTGCTAGATCTGGAACAAGGTTTGCACCGGCTGCTCCTGGAACTGGGTTGTATGCAACCAAAGTACGTGTATGAAACGAGTTCATAAACGCTAGGTCGCGTCCTGTGTAAATACGGCTTGGATCTAGGTGATCAAGACGTGGTTCGTGCTCGAGCAGTGTAAGAATTCCACCGGTCTTTGGAGTAGTAGCAGCAGATGCAACGTTAGTTCCTGAAACCAGAGCGGTTCCAAATAACAGTGCGCTTGCAGATGCAACGACTACGGCACGACGAAGAGCGAAACGAGGGCTCATTCCGTAATCCTTTCGATTGGGATGCAACGACGGGTAGACCCGCGTTACGAGTGGGTTGAGTTAAGCAGAAAATGTCCGAAAAGTGAATACTCGGTGGTAACTGGAGGGGTGATTTAGCGCGGCCCTTGAAAGGTAGTTACCGAATCGTTACTTGTCGGAGCGAGGGTCGAGCGCATCACGAAGTGCATCGCCCACCAAGTTAAAGGCGAGAACCACGATAACTAGGGATGCCGAGGTAATGATGAAGAAGCTCGGCATAATCGTCACATAACGTGTGGCGTTAGAGAGCAAGATTCCCCAAGTCGATGCTGGTGGTTGAACACCTAAACCAAGGAAAGAGAAGACTGCTTCGGCGGCTAAGTAACCTGGTAGTGAAAGTGAAACTACGACGATTACTGGTGCCCAAAGATTTGGAACTAACTCTTTCATAATAATGCGCCGGCGTGATGCGCCCATGGCTTGTGCAGCAGTTACAAATTCACGTTCGCGAAGAGATAGAACCTGCGAACGAATAAGTCGTGAGAATCCTGGCCAACCAAAGAATGAAAGAAAGACAATTAGAAAAACAATTCGGGCGCCATTTCCTTGTGCGATTCCGGCTTGTTCAATGCGGGCAACCATCGGCTCACTAAGTGCTACGATCATAAAGAATGCAGGGAATGCCAAGAGGAAATCTGTGAAACGTCCAAGGTAGCCATCGACTCGGCCGCGGAAATATCCACCGACGATTCCGACGAAGAATCCGATAGTAAGACTGGTAAAAGTTGTAATGATCGCAACCATAAATGAGATACGAGATCCATATAAAAGTTGTGCGAGTAAATCGCGGCCGGTGCCTGGAATTAAACCCAGCGGGTGAGCAAGGCTAAAGCCAGCATATTTTCCAGATGGAATTCCACTGACATCGAGCGCATCTAAATTCAAATCAGAAGGGTTGATGCCGATAATTTTGCAGACAATCGGCGCAAATAATGAAGCGCTTAGCAGGGTGATACTTATTCCAGCGGCAATCATTCCTACCTTGTTGCGCTTGAAGCGGCTCCACGCAATCTGGCGCGGGCTGCGGCCAGCGATTTCTGCCACGGCGCCAACGGGAGTTTCAACTGCTCCGTTAAGTTCTGAGTTGAGAGACATGCGGGCTACTCTATACTTGGCAGTAGGAAATAGTCACCTTAGATAGAAAAATTTATATGGAGGCTCCATGACAATTGCAATTAAATCAAAGGCTGCGCTCACAATCGCGCTTGCTCTAACTCTCAGCGCATGTGGTGGCTCAGATAATGCAGCCAAGGTCGACGATCAAACTCTTGTTACCAATGTTGAAGAGACTCCGCAGGCTTCTGGCGGCTTTGATGCCCCAGTGGTAACCCCAGATAAAGTTAGTTACACACTCTCATCACCTGCCCACTTCACACCTGGGAAATTTGCCTCCGGCATGTTGCCTGGTCAAATTAATGAACGCTTTAATCTCAGCGTCTCAAATGGATCAGCGGCAGATCTAGATCTTGCAACTCTCATCGTTAAGGGTTCAACCACAACTGGTGCATGCGTCGATATCTTTGATGGCGATAACCAGATGGAAGGTGCACCAACTACACCTCTAGCTGCTGGCGCAACTGCAACGTTCTCTTGGGGCCTTTCTTGCCCAGGAAAGAGCGGCGAAGAAATTTCGGTAATTCTTTCAAATGGAACAGATAATTTGATTTCTGTTACTGGAAAACTCGCTTAATTAATTTAAGTTAATAACCCGCTCTGGCCAATGGCTAAGGGCGGGTTATTTCTTTATCTGCTTTAAATAAGCAAAGAATGGAATCGGCAGTAAAACACCAAAGGCCATAAGTAATACCCAGAGCTGTTCTAGGTGAGCGCCGATCATTAAACCTGCAATTGCAGGACCAGCAATTCCAGATATCCCCCATTGCAAACTTCCTAAAGCACTTGCTCGTCCACGGATGTGTTCAGGCGTTAACTCCTGCATAAGTGCTGGACTAGTTGGTGCATGCACCATTTCACCGAAGGCAAAGATTAATTGGCTAATACACAGCGCAACTCCGGCCATAAACATTGATAGGTATGGCGATACGCCAACAGCTAACCAGGAAAGCGCCCAGATAATTGCGACAGAAATAAGCGCGGTGTATTTAGAATATTTGGCGATGATATTTAAAACTAAAGGTTGAAAGATCACGATTGCAAAGGTATTAACGCCAAAGATTATGCCTAGCCAATTAGGGGCTAAATCCAAATACTGGGTGGCATAGATCGGCAGCCCTGATTGCAGTGGGCCATAACCAAAGGTTAAGAGGATTACTCCGGCAACAGTCACGATGGAAAGTTCGCGGATGCGGAATAGCTCCAGATAACTGCCGTTGGTCGGTTCGTGGGCTTTAGCGATGTATTTGCCGGCATGCGGAGTGTTGAGGCCCCATACGAAGAATAGAAATACTAAATAAGTAGTCCCGTCTAACCAATACATAATTTGATAAGAGAAGATTGATGATTCACGAATCAGGATTGAGGAGAGAAAACCTCCTACACCCAACCCAAGATTCATCAACATAAAGTTAAAGCCAAAGATTTTTGGGCGATCTACTTCTGGCGTAACACGCGTCAAAATCACAGTTTGCGCCGGCCAAACACATTGACCGCCAAAGGCAAATAAAGTCATGGCGATAAAGGCGTGGGTATGGGTTGTTACGAATGAGAAGCTAATCGCCGAAATTCCAGAGATAACTAAGCCAATTACCATCACAATCTTGGGGCCAATGTGATCGACGAGTGAGCCAAGAGGTGCGGTGCAGATAATTCCAAATAACGCGCCCCAACCCATTAGCGCTCCACCGAAAGTTATTGTGAAACCGCGCATATCGTGGAGATAGACCATCAAAAGTGAAAGGGTCATGCCACGTCCGATAGCGCTTAAGGCGATACCAGCAACAATGCGACGTGAATGCGGATTAAGTAGCGCCGTGAACTCTTTAAAGGGCAGTTTTGAGGCGAGCATCAGCGCAGTCTATATCTGAGACAATAACTCTTGTGTCCAATAACTTCGCATTTGAAATAAAGCACAGCGCTGCAAATTCGCTGGCGCGCGTTGGCACAATCTCAACACCTCATGGAGATATTCAAACGCCTGCCTTCATTCCAGTTGGCACCAAAGCCACAGTTAAGTCAGTGCTACCAGAGGCGATGAAAGATTTAGGTTCACAAGCTTTATTGGCTAATGCCTATCACCTGTATTTACAGCCAGGTCCTGATCTTTTAGATGAAGCAGGTGGGCTAGCTAAATTTATGAATTGGAACGGTCCCACCTTTACCGATAGCGGTGGTTTTCAAGTACTTTCCCTTGGGGTTGGCTTTAAGAAAGTCTTGGCGATGGATGCTAAAACCTTTAGATCCGATCAAGTAATTGCCGGCAATAAAGAGCGTCTGGCACATGTCGATGATGATGGCGTTACCTTCAAATCTCATTTAGATGGTTCGATGCACCGCTTCACCGCTGAAATATCTATGCAGATCCAACATAAAATTGGCGCCGACATAATCTTTGCCTTTGATGAATGCACGACTTTGCATAACACCCGCCCCTATCAAGAACTTGCTATGGAGCGCACTTATGACTGGGCAATTCGCTGTCTAGATGAACATATGCGGCTTACCGAATCGAGAAGTGATAAGCCATACCAAGCGCTCTTTGGCGTTATCCAAGGTGCGCAATATGAAGATTTACGGAAAAAAGCTGCTGGTGATTTAGGAGCCATGTCAACATCTGGAATCGAATTTGATGGCTTTGGTATTGGCGGCGCATTAGATAAAGATTCACTGGGCACAATTGTCGGATGGGTAAATAGCACCTTGCCAGAAAATAAACCAAAGCATTTGCTTGGTATTGGCGCCCCCGAAGATTTATTTGTCGGCGTAGAAAATGGCGTTGATACCTTTGACTGTGTTCTGGCATCGCGTATTGCCAGATCAGGTGCGGTTTATACATCTACCGGGCGAATAAATATTGCCAATGCTCCATTTATTCGCGACTTTAACCCGATCGATGAAAATTGCGATTGCTACACATGCCAGAATTTCACACGCGCTTACTTGTGCCATTTATTCCGCGGCAAGGAAATGGTTGCGGCAACTTTGGCCACAATTCACAATGAGCGATATATCGTGCGCTTGGTAGATCAGATGCGCCAGGCGTTACTAGATGGAGACTTTAGAGAGATGAAGGAAGAATTCTTAGGTCGCTACACACATCGATCTGGACAATCACGCGATTAATTACTTATCGCTACCCCACTTATATTTAAAATCTGCAGCGCTCATCTCGTAGATATTCTCTGGTCCATCAATTTCATCCATCTGCTGGCCTTTTAGCTCAAAGCCAAAGTAATTAATGACTGCGATAGACGGAGCATTCTCAGGGCTGACTGTGTAGCGAAGCGTACGAACTTCCGGA
>CANIAV010000081.1 GCA_947465365.1 Actinomycetota bacterium
CTTGCCTGGTCTAAAGAAGGCGTCGATATCGAAAATGATTTCGCACCTTTATATGTCATCAACCCCGATAAGAAAGCAAAAGTTGCTGAACTTAAAGAGTTGATGAAAGGCGCCGATGAGTTATTACTGGCAACAGATGAAGACCGCGAAGGCGAAGCAATCGCTTGGCACTTAGTTGAAGTCCTTGAACCCAAGATTCCAATCAAACGAATGGTCTTTAACGAGATTACCAAGGAAGCAATTCAAGCAGCCGTTGTTAATACTCGGGACCTTGATTACAACTTAATCGATGCGCAAGAAACCCGTCGCGTCCTAGATCGTCTCTATGGCTACCGTTTATCTCCTGTGCTGTGGAAGAAAGTTATGCCACGTATTTCTGCAGGTCGCGTGCAATCTGTTGCTACCAAGTTAATCGTTGAAAAAGAACGCGAACGTATGGCCTTTATCTCATCATCTTGGTGGGATCTAAGTGCCACATGCGAACTCGGCTTCACCGCGCGCCTGCTTTCGGTAGAAGGCAAGAAAGTAGCGTCAACAAGTGACTTTGGCGCCGATGGCGCAGTCAAAGAAAAATCGCTAGAAAATATCTTGTTACTTGATGAAAAGTCAGCGCACGCACTGGTTGATTCACTTAAATCAACTGCGCTAACTGTTAAATCGATGGAGGAATCTCCACGCACCGAACGTCCTAAGCCACCATTTACAACATCGACTATGCAACAAGATGCCGGTTCCCGTCTTGGTTGGGGCGCACAAATTACGATGCGCGTTGCACAGCGTTTATATGAAAACGGTTACATCACTTACATGCGTACCGATTCAATCAATCTTTCCGCACAAGCCATCAACGCAGCACGTGCAGCAGCAAAATCACTTTACGGCGCAGACCATGTTGCTGATGCACCACGTGTTTACCAAGGTAAATCTAAGAACGCCCAAGAAGCTCACGAAGCAGTTCGCCCCGCAGGTGACACATTTAAAACACCGGGCGAATTAGCACCAGAACTATCCCGTGATGAATTCGCACTTTACGATTTAATCTGGAAACGCACAGTTGCATCGCAAATGGCTGATGCCAAGAAGATGCAGATGCGCGTTGACTTTGATGCCCACGCTTCAGACGACCGGGCGTGCGTATTTAGAGCTAATGGGTCCCTAACCGTTTTTCCAGGATTTCTTGCCGCATACGATGACATCGTCGATGAAAACGCCAAGGTCGATGAAGAAGCAACCGATAAGCGCTTGCCGGCCATGTCAGTTGGCCAGTCAATAAAAGTCAGCGAATATAACTGTGAAGGCCACGACACCAAGCCACCTGCACGTTATACCGAACCAACACTTGTTAAGAAGCTAGAAGAGCTCGGTATTGGTCGTCCTTCAACATTTGCCTCCATCATTCAAACAATTCAAGATCGCGGTTATGTTTATAAACGTGGGCGCGCGCTGGTGCCAACATTCCTTGCTTTCTCTGTAACAGGCCTATTAGAGACTCACTTTACGAAGCTAGTTGATTACGATTTCACCGCATCCATGGAAGAAGATCTCGACAAGATCGCAGCAGGGGAGGCTGGCCGCGTTGATTGGCTGCGCGATTTCTATTACGGCGTCGACGGCCAACCTGGACTCGATGAGCTATCACTCGATCTCGGCGGCATCGATGCCCGCGCCACAAACACCATGAACTTATCTGACACGATTGAAATCCGTGTGGGTCGCTATGGCGCTTATCTGCAAGAAAATATTCCAGATCAAGATCGCAAGCTGGCAAACATCCCTGAAGAACTTGCACCTGATGAGTTAACTCTTGCCAAAGCAATTGAATTATTGGCCGCACCTTCTGGCGAACGTGAACTCGGCACAGATCCACAAACCGGTTTAGAAGTCATTGCAAAGTCTGGTCGCTTTGGTCCATACATCACCGAAGTATTCCCACCCGAACCTGTTGAGTTAGATGACAAGGGCGAACCAAAGAAGAAGCGCAAGAAGAAAGATGCGCCAAAGCCAAAGACCGCATCGCTTCTCTCAACGATGACGCTAGATACCATCACAATCGATGATGCGCTAAAACTTCTTTCCCTTCCCCGTATTCTTGGCACAAACTCTGCTGGTGAAGATATAACTATTCAAAATGGTCGCTATGGCCCATATTTAAAAGCTGGCCTTGATTCCCGCACACTGACCAGCGAAGATCAACTCTTCTCACTTTCATTAGATGAAGCACTTGAAATTTACTCAAAGCCAAAAGAACGCCGTCGTGGTGTTGCCAAGCCTCCACTTAAAGAACTCGGTAAAGATCCAGCAACCGAGAAAGAAGTTATTGTTAAAGATGGCCGCTTTGGTATGTATGTAACCGATGGCGAAACCAATGCAACGCTTCGTCGCGGTGACACACTTGAAGCGCTAACAATTGAGCGTGCACTTGAGCTACTTGCTGGACGTCGTGCATGGGAAGCCGAAAATGGCCCATCCCCTAAGAAATCAAAGAAGAAAGCAGCCAAAGTTAAGCCAGGCGATGCTGCGCCAACGCTGACCAAGAACACTGTGAAGAAAGCTGCAACGAAGAAGAAGGCAGCTAAGAAAGCAACCGGCAAAGCGAAGAGTTAATCTTCGCTCTCAACCTCAGTCGGTGCTAAAACTTCAAAACCTAACTCTCTTGCAGCCTTAGCCATTTGTTTATCGTAGGTAAGAAGTGCAGTTATTCGAAGGCCAAATTTTCCAGCCGATGCGAGATGAATTGCGTCGAGGCCACGGATATTGATTCGCTCCGGCAACCGCTCTGCCTGAGTTAAAGTCGCAGAATCGATAGTTAATATATTTATATTTTTCAATACACTTTCAGCAGTTTTTAGAGCTTTGGGTTCATGGCGCAGAACTGCTCTAATAATTTCAACGCGCGAAATTTCAGATGTAATGAAACGTGCACGAGTGATTGACCGAACTGCATCAGATTCTTTCTCTTGCACAATCAGTTTGAGGATCGCCGATGAATCTATATAAATATTTTTCACAGATAAGTGCCACGTTCTTCTATTAACTTTTCAGAGAGCGACTTCTTATCGTTATGTGTGATAACCGGCGCCTTGAAGCGATGGTTAGGGTTCTGTGCAGGGATAATTTCTCCAGCTTCAACCAACTTGTTAAAGAAGTCATCAACATCTTTATTTATAGGAATCAACTGGGCTATCGGTTCGCCACGATCTGTAACCAAGAACTCTTCTCCTTCAACGACGCGAGAGAGAATTTTCGAGGTATCAAGGCGAAGTTCACGGATACCGACTCGGTTCTGTTGATGAATCTCATTATTCTTGGAAGCCACGCTGGAAGTATATCGGCATTGTTATACATCAATGCAAATGTGTAACATTTAATTTGCAGCCTATTTTTGGCGCTTTAACCCTGCTCTTACTCTCAAGCAGCCACGGTTAGACTCAGTACATGAACCGCGAGACTTGGCTAATCACAGGCGGTGCGGGCTATATCGGCACACACATTGCCGATTTATTTATCCAAGATGGCAAAGACGTTGTTCTGCTGGATTCGCTCTATCAGGGACTTGAACCGCGCGTTAACTACCTACGTAAGAAACATAACCAAGAGATACCTCTTGAAGTTGTCGATATCCGCGATTACACCGCAGTTGAAAATGTTTTAAGCAGCCAAAACTTCACTGGCATCGTTCACACCGCCGCGCTTAAGGCCGTTGGCGAATCAGTTGAGAAACCTGATGAGTACAAGGAAGTTAACTACACCGCAACCACAAAGTTATTAGACCTTGCCCAAAAATATGGAATCAAGAAATTCCTATTTTCTTCAACCGCTGCGGTTTATGGCAGCCCCGACACAATGGAGCCATGTAAAGAAAATGGTCCGTTGGCACCGATTTCTCCATACGGCTCAACCAAGTTAGATGCGGAAAGTAAAGTTACTGAATTTATTAATACGCCAGGTTATTCTGGAACATCTCTGCGCTTCTTCAACGTTGTTGGTACTGCAGCCAAAGAGTTGCTGGATAATTCAGTTGAGAACTTAGTGCCAATTGTTTTAGGAAAGTTAAATAACGGCCAAGCTCCGGTTATCTTCGGAACTGATTACCCAACTCAAGACGGCACATGCGTGCGCGATTATGTGGATGTGCGCGATATTGCTGCAGCGCACTTGGTTGCAGCAAATGCAACAAGTCCAATTCCACCAATCATCAACGTCGGCACAGGCCGTGGAGCATCAGTTCGCGAGATCATTAAGTTGGTATTGGAAGCCACAAATAAGGCAGATACCGAGATTATTGAAGCTCCTCGTCGCGCAGGAGACCCAGCATTCTTATGTGCAGATGTTTCACTTGCTGCAAAAGAGATGGGCTTTAAATCTAAATACAGCCTGCAAGAAAGCATCCGCAGCCTCTTTTAAGCCCATTTGGCGCTCCCGATAGACTCAGTCCATGCCCGCAAGCCTGCCGACCCCTGCCGCCCCGGCGCAGGATGAAACCCGCAGCGTCCTGGCGATCCCCGCTTTTCGCAAGCTCTGGAACTCGATGGTCTTCTCATCATTGGGCGATTGGCTTGGGCTGCTTGCAACGACGGCGCTTGCGCAACAACTTTCCGGCGGATCTTATGCAACTGCAAACTTTGCGATCGCCGGTGTCTTTATCGCGCGTTTGCTGCCAGCGGTTTTCTTAGGACCTATCGCCGGCGTTATTGCCGATCGCTTAGATCGTCGCAAGTTAATGGTCAGCGCCGACATTTTGCGCACTGCACTTTATATATCTATCCCGATTGTGCACACATATTTCTGGCTCTACACCGCGATGATCTTGGTCGAATGTTTAACTCTCTTTTGGTCGCCAGCTAAAGAGGCCACCGTTCCGAATCTAGTCGGTAAAGAGAAGTTAGAAAGTGCCAATCAAGTTTCCTTATTAGCCGCATATGGCACAGCACCAATC
>CANIAV010000082.1 GCA_947465365.1 Actinomycetota bacterium
TCATTTGAGACTATTTCAAGGGATGCGCCATCTTGTAGCTCATTTGGCGTGTAGGTATTGAAATCACAATAACCACATCGCTTAACGCAATATGGGATATGAACGTAGAAGGAGAGCACGATCAGTCTTGCTTACGCGCGGCTTTAATCTTTTCGATATCAGCATCTGTGGCGAGGGCGGCAACGAAAGCTTCTTGCGGAACTTCCACGCGGCCGACCATCTTCATGCGCTTCTTTCCCTCTTTCTGCTTTTCCAGCAACTTACGTTTACGGGAAATATCGCCGCCATAGCATTTAGCCAAAACATCTTTTCGGATCGCACGGATACTCTCGCGCGCAATAATGCGTGAGCCAATAGCTGCCTGGATAGGAACTTCGAATTGTTGGCGCGGAATTAATTCGCGTAGCTTGCCGGTCATCATAACGCCATAGGCATAAGCCTTATCGCGGTGCACGATCGCGCTAAAGGCATCTACTGCTTCACCCTGGAGCAAGATATCGACCTTAACTAAGTTACCTTCTTCATCGCCCAGTTCTTCGTAATCAAGGGATGCATAACCTTTGGTGCGGCTCTTTAGTTGATCGAAGAAGTCAAAGACGATTTCGGCAAGTGGCAAGGTGTAACGGATTTCCACGCGATCTTCAGAGATGTAATCCATTCCTTGTAGAGCTCCACGCCGTTCTTGGCAGAGCTCCATGATGGTGCCGATATATTCCGATGGCGCCAAGATTGTGCACTTTACGATCGGCTCTTTAACGTTATTGATCTTGCCATCTGGAAATTCTGATGGGTTGGTAACAACAAACTCTTTGCCATCTTCCAGCGTTACGCGATAGACCACGTTAGGTGCAGTTGAAATCAAACTAATGCCAGATTCGCGCTCTAAACGCTCGCGCACAATTTCCATATGTAGCAAACCTAGGAAACCACAGCGGAAACCAAAACCGAGCGCTGCCGAGCTTTCGGGCTCATAAACCAGAGCAGCATCATTTAATTGCAGCTTATCTAGCGCATCGCGCAATAACGGAAAGTCAGCGCCATCTAACGGAAATAGCCCAGAGAAGACCATCGGCTTAGGATCTTTATATCCGGCCAAAGCGGTCTTAGTTGGGTTTTGATAATTAGTGATTGTGTCGCCAACACGAGATTGGCGAACATCCTTAACGCCGGTAATTAAATAACCTACTTCGCCAACACCTAAACCTTTGCTGGGTACTGGTTCTGGTGAGATAACACCGACTTCTAGCGCTTCGTGGCGGACGCCAGTTGAGAACATTTGAATTTGTTCGCGCGGATTAATGCGGCCATCGATGACGCGAACATAAGTAACTACGCCGCGATATGAGTCATAGACCGAGTCAAAGATAAGTGCGCGTGCAGGTGCATCGGCATCGCCTACTGGTGCAGGAATTTGGGCAACGATCTGATCAAGCAATTCGGCAACGCCATCGCCTGTCTTGCCAGATACACGTAAACAATCTTCGGGCTTACAGCCAATTAAACGGGCAAGTTCTGCCGCAAACTTTTCCGGCTGCGCATTGGGTAAATCAATCTTATTTAGCACCGGAATAATGGTTAAGTTATTTTCCATTGCCAGATACAAGTTAGCCAACGTTTGCGCTTCAATACCTTGTGCGCAATCAACCAACAGGACTGCGCCTTCACATGCTGCTAGCGAGCGCGATACTTCATAAGTAAAGTCAACGTGTCCCGGAGTATCGATCATATTAAGAATGTATTCCTGGCCATCGATTCCGCTGCGCCAAGGTAAGCGAACTGCTTGGGATTTAATTGTGATGCCGCGTTCGCGCTCAATATCCATACGATCTAGATATTGGGCACGCATATTGCGCGCTTCTACGACTTCGGTAATGCCGAGCATACGATCGGCAAGGGTTGATTTACCGTGATCGATATGGGCGATGATGCAGAAGTTACGGATCTGCGCCGGATTTGTTGCGGCAGGTTGCGGGGCCTTAGCAAGGGAAATTGCAGGCACTGTTATCCGCCCCTATTTATTTCTGGAGCTGAAATTAACGAGCGCCGGCTTTGGCAGCTGCCTTAGCCATTGATGACTTCTTATTAGCAGCTGTGTTGCGGTGGATTACACCCTTTGAAACAGCCACGTCGAGAGCCTTTGATGCAGCACGTAGTTCAGTCGTTGTTGTTGCAGCATCACCCTTAGCAACTGCTTCGCGGAATTTGCGAACAGCGGTCTTGATAGATGATGAGACAGACTTGTTGCGAGCCTGAGACTTATTGTTTGTCTTAACGCGCTTGATCTGCGACTTGATATTTGCCACGTGTATTACTCCGAACGTCTAAAGCTGTGATAACCCTTTTGGTTGCCAGGCAGATGCGTAGGTTATCAGCGCAAGGGGTACAGGCTCAAATTGAGGTGAAATCCCCGCCTAGCGAGCAGCGCGAGCAGAGGTAATGGTGGCGAGGGCTTTTTCTAGGGCATAGATCGGATCTGTGGCTGCGCCCTTTACTTGCGCATCGGCTAGGGCGATCGCTTGTATCGCCTTTGATAATGCACGTGGAGTCCAGCCTTGTAATTGGCGGCGGGCCTTATCAATCTGCCATGGCGCCATCCCAAGTTCGCCCGCTAATTCAAAAGATTTTGCACCGCTTGCAGATCCCGAGACCTTTGCTAAAGAACGCAGCGCAGATGCGATTGCAGATGTAACCATGACCGGATCTGTGCCAGTTTCAATTGCGCTACGTAGTGAAATTAAAGCAACCGGTAAATTGCCATCAACGGTGGCATCTGCGACATCAAAGCCAGTTGTCTCAACGCGACCTTGGTGAAATTTATCAACCATTGCTTCATCAATAACGCCAGCAGGTGAATCCAGGGCGATCTGCGAAACCGCTTGTTGTAGCTCGCGCATATCACCGCCCAGTGCACCGACAAGGGCGGCAACTGCGCCAGCAGATGCCTTACGTCCGCTATCTAAAAATAAATCTTTAACAAAGGCTTCCTTCTCCGCCTCTTTCTTTAGCGGCTCGCAGGCAATTATTTCCGGCTTAACTTTCTTGATTGCATCGAGCAAAGCTTTACCTTTGACGCCGCCTTTATGGATAAAGACCAATGTGGTTAGCCCATCTGGTTCGGCTAAATATCGCGTGACCTCATCTTTAGAATCTTCCGGCAGATCTTGCAGATCTTTAATAATAAGTGCGCGACGTTCGGAAAAGAGCGAGGGTGCAAGCGCATCTGAAATATCACCGAGCAAGGCATCGGCGGCGAAAATTGTTGTGATTTCTGCGCTTTCTTCCTTTAGCTGCGCAGTCAATTTACTGAGCGCGCGATCAGATAGTGCGCCTTCTGAACCCAGGATGAGATAAAACGGATTCACGCTTTACTCCCATCTAATAAAGTTAAAGTTGCCTTTACTGGTTCGAATCTTTAGCCGATGTCTGTGTGCTGCGATCGCAATCGCCCCATCAACATCGGTACGCAGTACTTTAGCGCTTACCTGCGCCAATAGCGCCAAGGTCTTTGCGGCAGGATGTCCGTAGCTATTGCCCTCCCCAACGCTAATCATCGCAACTTGTGGGCTTAGCGCCCGAGTAAAACTCTCATCTTGATATGCAGACCCGTGATGACAAACTTTATAGATATCAACTCTTCTTAATTCGGGCGCAATAACTGCTTGGGTAAGCGGTTCCATATCGCCACCGGCGAAGAGTGAAAAATCTGGCGTATTAATGCGCACAGCAATACTGGAATTATTTGGATCATATTCACCGTTATCTGGCCAAAGGACTTTAATATTTGCGCTTCCGATTTGCGCACTTGTTCCGCGTCTGACATTGCCGAACCAGGTTGCACCCACTTTGCGGCCGCGAACTGCGCCGGCTAAACCTGCGATGTGATCGGCATGGCCATGCGTCAAGATTAATAACGGGATTTCCCGGATCGATAACTGCTTTAAACACCGATCAATCAATTCGGGATCAGGGCCGGTATCAATCACAATTGCGCGATGGTTTCCTAAGTTAATTGCCGCTCCATCGCCTTGCCCGATATCGCAATTGGCAACTTGCCAATCACCGCCTGGAAAACGTTGCAGATAAGTCAGGGCCAAGATAATAAGTAAGCCCGTTATAAATACTTTGCGGGGCAAGGTAAAGATAAGTGCAATAACCAGAATCGCAACTAAAAAACCCATTAACCCTTTGCTCAAGGTAATTACTCGAAAGCCGGCTGCCCAATCAGCAACACTGGCAATCCACCAAGCAAGTGGTTTTACGCAAGTAACAAGTAATACTGAAACTTGGGGCAGTAACGGCGATATCAAGGCTGCGATAAAACCCACAACTGTTATGGGTGCAACCGCTGGCGCTGCCAATAAATTAGCCAGAATGCTCATCGGTGATAGATAGCCGGCAATCGCAACTATTACCGGCGCGCAAAAGACCATCGCAGCTATAGGTGGTGCGATCGCTTGCGCTGCAAAATTTGGTAACCAGCGCGCTAAGTAATTAACAATCAGAGGTGCAAAGAGCAGTAAACCTGCAGTAGCCAGTACCGATAAGGCAAAACCAGGATCGCGCCCTTGCCAGGGATCTCCAATAACAACGGCTGCAATTGCAAAACCTAACGCCGGCAGCGAATCAGATCCGCGTTTAGTGGCATATGCAATTAATAAGACTGCAGCCATTGCAGCTGCACGTAAGACCGAAGGTGATGGCCGAACAAGTGCGATAAAGGCAGTTAGCGCAAAGGCAGTTGCAATAATGCGAAAGCGCATAGTGCGAAAGAGAAATTGTGCGCACCATAAGATAAAGGCAGAAACTATTGCAAAGTTCGCACCTGATACTGCAACTAAATGGGTAAGTCCCGAGCGGCGCATATCCCCACGAAAGTTCTCGTTTTGCAACGAGGTATCGCCTAAGACCATTCCGGGA
>CANIAV010000083.1 GCA_947465365.1 Actinomycetota bacterium
AGGAATTTATCGGTCAACATAGAGTGCGTGATCAAATCGATGTACTTCTTACTGCAGCTCGCCAACGAAATTCCGCCGCTGACCACATTCTGCTATCTGGCCCACCTGGACTTGGCAAGACTACTCTGGCTTTAATTTTGGCCAGCGAAATGCAGACACCTATTCGCATAACTAGCGGGCCGGCAATTACTCACGCCGGAGATCTGGCCGCTATTTTATCTTCGTTAGTTGAAGGCGAGATTTTATTTCTAGATGAGATTCATCGCCTGCCGCGTCCGGCGGAAGAGTTGCTGTATCTAGCGATGGAGGATTTTCGGGTAGATGTGATTGTTGGGAAAGGGCCAGGAGCTACAGCCATCCCATTGCAATTGCCGCGTTTTACCTTAGTTGGCGCAACTACTCGAGCTGGTTTATTGCCGAGCCCACTTCGTGATCGTTTCGGATTCACCGCGCATTTAGATTTCTATGAAGAAAATGAATTAGAGGAAGTTTTACGCCGCAGCGCAGCTCTATTGCAATTGGAAATTGATGCCAAGGCAGTTAGCGAAGTTGCCAGTAGATCTAGAGGAACACCACGAATTGCCAATCGTTTACTTCGCCGCGTTAGAGATTATGCGCAAGTTCGATCTGGCGCTAAGGGTGCAACACATCTGACTCATAGCGATGCAATGGCGGCGTTGGAAATGTATGAAGTAGATGAGAAAGGTTTAGATCGCCTCGATCGATCCGTACTGGTCGCGTTAATCGAGAGATTTAATGGGGGACCAGTAGGTCTTTCAACGCTAGCGATAGCCGTTGGCGAAGAGACTGAAACTGTGGAATCGGTGGCCGAGCCATTTTTAGTTAGAAATGGCTTTATGGCGCGTACTCCTCGTGGGCGAATAGCAACGGCGCAAGGCTGGGCGCATGTGGGACGAACACCACCTGCTGGGGCTGCGACGCTTTTCGACACGCCCGTCGATGACGCCTAGACTCTGCTCCTATGTCCACACCAAATAAAACCGTGAAGAGCCCTGCCCGCTCTGGCCGATCCCTCGTGATCCTGGCCGTGATCCTGCTCGGCTTAATTGTTACCACCTTTATTCAAGGCGCTTCCTCTGTCCGTCTTGGGCTCGATCTGCGTGGAGGTACCAGCGTCACGCTGCAACCTCGCGCATCCAATGATGCCAACAAGATAACAACTGAAGCAGTTGACCAAGCGGTAACAATTATTCGCCAACGCGTTAACTCACTTGGTGTGGCTGAAAGTGAAGTAACCGCGCAAGGTAGCGGAACAAATCGTCAGATCGTTATCTCAGTACCAGGCGATAGCGGACGTCGCGTTGTTGACTTAGTTGGACAGACCGCTGAACTTCGCTTCCGCCAAGTCCTTGCTGAAAGCGCCGGAGTTTCCAATCCTGCAGATACTTCTACCGCGGCAACTCCCGCAGCTGGTGTATCTGCCGAAATTAATGCGCGTTATGCCGCTTTAGATTGTACGAATGCAGCCAATCGTCAAGGTACGGGCGCCGATGCACCGACTGACACAATTGTTTCCTGTTCACGCGAAGGTGGATCAAAATACATTCTTGCCCCAGCTGAGGTTCTCGGCCAACAAGTATCTGCTGCGACTGCTGGTTTTAATCCGCAGCAAGGAGTCACATGGTTTGTGTCGCTTACTTTCAATGGCGACGGAACCAAGGCTTTTGGTGCTTTAACTAATCGCGTAACCACACTAGCTTCGCCACTTAACCAAGTCGCAATCGTTCTTGATGGTTTAGTTGTATCTGCCCCTCGCATTAACGAAGCGATTCCATCTGGTAACGCACAGATCACTGGTTCATTTTCGCAAGTTGAAGCGCAAGATTTAGCTAACGTTCTTAAATATGGAGCGCTTCCTCTCGCCTTTGATCGCGGCGAAGTGCAGCAAGTTTCACCAACGCTTGGTGCTGATCAATTACATGCTGGTCTCTTGGCAGGATTCCTTGGACTCGGCCTGGTAGTCATCTATTCCTTGCTTTACTACCGTGGTCTTGGTTTTGTAACCGTTGGATCACTTGGTGTCGCTGGTGCTTTGGTCTATTTATTATTCCTTGTTCTCGGTAAGAGCATTGGTTTCACGCTAACTCTGGCCGGTATTGCAGGTGCAATCGTTGCGATCGGTGTTACCGCTGACTCATTTATCGTCTTCTTCGAACGTATCCGCGATGAAGCGCGCGAAGGTAGATCTCTACGATCTGCCGTCGAAAGCGGTTGGGTAAAGGCGCGACATACGATTTTAGTAGCCGATGCAGTTTCGCTAATCGCTGCCGTACTTCTCTACTTCTTTGCCGTCGGTGGCGTTCGTGGATTTGCATTTACTTTGGGTCTAACTACCTTGGTCGATCTATTCGTTGTCTTCTTCTTCACAAAGCCGATCGTCACCATTCTTGCGGGTGTTCATTTCTTCGCCTCAGGCCATCCGCTCTCTGGGTTATCGCCAAAGAGCATCGGTATGAAACCGATTTCAAATCAAGTAACTACTTCAACTTTGGAGGCATAAGCGATGTCAAAGCTAACTGGACTTGGTGGTCGTCTTTATACAGGCGAAACTTCTTTTGATTTTATTGGCAAGCGCCGTCGTTGGTATTCAATCTCGGCGATCTTCATCCTTCTTTCAATTGCAGCCCTGGTAATTCAGGGACTTCACCTAGGAATTGAGTTCAAGGGTGGATCTTCCTACACCGTAAATAAATCAGGTATTAGCGTTGAACAAGCTCGCACCTCGGTCGCTGGTGCTGGTATTCCCGGCGAAATCATTGTTCAGAAAATTGGAAACGATAAAGTTCGTATTCAAACTGGCGCACTCACACCGGAGCAATCGAAGGCTGTTGAAGCCTCGCTAACTAAGACTTTTGGCGTAACGCTGGAATCGATCGACACGCAGCTAGTTGGTCCATCGTGGGGTAAAGAGATCACGAAGAAGGCTCTTTACGGTCTCTTCGCCTTCTTAATTGTGATCATGCTCTTCTTAGCAATGGCCTTTGAGCCAAAGATGGCGATATCTGCAATCGTGGCCGTTGTTCACGACGTCTTCATTACAGTCGGAATTTACGCACTGGTCGGATTCGATGTTACTCCGGCAACTGTGATCGGTTTCTTAACAATTTTGGGTTATTCACTCTATGACACAGTGGTTGTCTTCGATAAAATTCGTGAAAACACTAAGTCAGTTGCGGCAGTTGGGAAAGTTACTTTCTCGCAAGCAACAAACCTGGCGGTCAATCAAACCATCGTTCGCTCTGCCAACACCTCCCTGATTGCACTTTTACCAGTTGCCTCGATTCTCTTTGTTGGTGCAGGCTTACTTGGAGCCGGAACGCTTAAAGATCTCTCGCTTGCGCTATTTATCGGCCTAGCCGTCGGTACCTATTCCTCAATCTTTATCGCACCACCATTCCTGGCTGCACTGCGTGAGAAAGAGCCTGCGATGCAGGCTCTCGCAAAGCGCGTGGCATCTCGTGGGGGAGCAGTTGCTGAAACAGTTACAGCTACATCTGCCCGACCTGTCTTTGCACCAAGTGCTAATCGTGGACCACGCAATCAACCAAAACGTAAAGGGCGCAAGTAAAGCGAGTTAATTCGCCACTGGCGCGGGATTAAAAAGAGACGATAACGAGCAATGGCTACAGACATTCTCGTTGCTCCGCTGATCTCGTCCTTAAAAGAGAACCATCCATCTAGTCGCTTTAACGATGTTGAGCGCGCTTACGAAATTGCGAAAGTTGCCCATACCGGTCAACTGCGCAAATCCGGCGAAGATTACATAACGCATCCAGTCGCAGTCTCTTTGATCTTGGCTGAACTCGGTTTAAATGACACAACGATAATCGCATCTCTTTTGCACGATACTGTCGAAGATACGCCTTATTCATTAACGCAGTTGCGAAGCGATTTTGGGGACGAGATCGCCAATTTAGTCGATGGCGTCACCAAGCTTGATAAATTAACTTACGGTCCGACTGCCGAAGCTGAGACAGTGCGCAAGATGGTCGTTGCGATGTCTCGCGATATTCGTGTTCTGGTGATCAAATTGGCCGATCGTCTACATAACGCTCGTACCTGGAAATACGTCTCAGCTGAAAGTGCTGAGCGCAAGGCACGTGAGACTTTAGATATCTATGCACCGTTGGCACATCGCCTCGGAATGAATGCAATCAAATGGGAGCTGGAAGATCTCTCCTTTGAAGTATTAGAACCGAAGAAATTCGAGGAAATATCTCGATTAGTTGCCGAGCGATCACCATCCCGCGATGCGCTGACGAAAGAGGTAATTGACGCAGTCCAAAGCGATTTAACTCGGGATTCAATCACTGCGACGGTAACCGGACGCAAGAAACACTTCTTTAGCGTCTATCAAAAGATGGTGGTTCGCGGTCGCGATTTCAACGACATTTATGACCTAGTAGGCATTCGCGTTCTAGTTAACGATGTTCGTGATTGTTACGCCGTATTGGGATCAATCCACGCTCGTTGGTCGCCGGTTCCGGGAAGATTTAAAGATTACATCGCGATGCCAAAATTCAACCTTTATCAATCGCTGCATACAACAGTGATTGGGCCCAACGGCAAGGCGATTGAAATTCAGATTAGAACCTTTGATATGCATTCACGAGCAGAATTCGGTATCGCCGCACACTGGAAATACAAGCAGGGAAGTGAATCTAACTCTTCATCTCCGGAAATGCTCTGGCTTCGTCAATTGCACGAATGGCAGAAGGAGACAGAAGATCCTTCTGAATTTTTAGAGGCGCTGCGCTTTGATTTAGGAAGCCCTGAAGTCTTCGTCTTCACGCCCAAGGGGAGTGTTATTGCATTGCCAGGTGGATCAACGCCGGTCGACTTTGCTTACTCTGTTCATACCGATGTCGGCAGTCGTTGCGCTGG
>CANIAV010000084.1 GCA_947465365.1 Actinomycetota bacterium
GAAGAGAATATGTTTTATGCTGGAAAAGATCTAGGCGTAAAACGCTATTTCAGATATACAACTGATCATAAAGTTGTTGGCATCCAGTACTTAGTTATAACAATGGTGATATTTGGTATTGGCGGAATTCTTGCCATGCTCATTAGAACCAACTTAGGAAAAGCTGGCGGGGGATGGATTCATCCGCAGGCATACAACTCAATTGTTGGTACACATGGAATCATCATGATTGTTGGAACAATCATCATGGTCACCGGACCATTTGGTAACTACATCATGCCAATCATGATCGGTGCTCGAGATATGGCCTTTCCTCGACTTAACGCACTTAGCTTCTGGTTAATTGTTGCAGCGGCGATTCCACTTATCTGGGCGCAATTTATCGGGGGAATTTCAACTGGTTGGTCGGCGTATAACCCACTAGCCGGTCAAGCTCCCCTGGGCATGAATGGTTACATCATGTTCATCTGTATCTTCGCAATTTCAACGATGGTTGCTGGTGCAAATATCACAACCACTGTCGTACGGATGCGTGCGCGAGGTATGACCTGGAACCGTACGCCAATCTTTATCTACGGCGTCGTAGCTTCAGTTGCCTTAGCGTTACCTGCATTCCCAGTATTTTTCTTATCCCAAGTTATGTCAGGCATGGATCGAGCTCTCGGAACATCTTTCTACAACACAGCACTTGGCGGTAGCGGTTGGCTCTATGAGAATCTTTTCTGGATCATGGGCCACCCTGAAGTTTATGTAATTTTGATTCCCGCAGTTGCAGCTCTTATGGAGATGGCTCCGGTATTTACAAGACGTCCACTCTTTAGTTTTAACGTTGCAGTAATGGGCATCGCTGGAATTTCTGGCCTTTCAGTACTTGTTTGGGCACACCATATGTATATGAGTGGTTGGGCTCCATTGCTTAGCGCTCCATTTATGTTGACCACCGAATTAATTTCCATCCCAACCGGAATGCTCTTCTTAGTTTTAGTTGGAACGCTATGGCGCGGCCGACTTTGGATGACCGTTCCGGCTCTTTCCATCTTCGCCCTGTTATGGAATTTTATGATTGGCGGAATTACTGGAATTTATCTATCTGATGTTCCAGCAGATGCTTTCTTGCACGGCTCAATGTTTGTGACAGCTCATTTCCATTACACGTTAATGGGTGCAGGACTTACGGGTGCGATCGCCTCATTGATTTATTGGTTCCCAAAAATGACCGGAAAGATGATTAATAAGCGTCTATCTTGGATCGCTTTTTGGCTTACTCAAATCGGTTTCAATGTGGCATTTATGGGCATGTTCTTCGTAGGCCTACAAGGTCAGCCACGTCGCGTTGAAGCCTATGCAAATATATTTAGCAAAGGCAATCTGATTACAACTATCGGTGCCTACACAATCATGATCGGAATGTTGGTTCTGCTCCACGCAGTTATCTCTTCATGGCGCAGTGGAGTTAAAGCTCCAATGAATCCATGGCAAGCCAAGACTCTTGAATGGACCGTTGCCAATCCTGTGCCTCTAGAAAACTTTGAGGTGCTACCAACTGTCACATCGGATGCTTATGGTTACGGAAAGGCGCGCTCATGAGTCTAGATACACATGCAAACCCTCATCACGAACACCCAGATGTAGTCGGTAGCCGTAACCGCTTAGGAGTAATTCTCATTCTGGTCGCAGATATCGCTTTTGCGCTAAGCGTTCTCTTCGTCTTCTTCTACCTAAAAGGTCAGAATGTAAACGATATGTGGTTACCAAAAGCAACAGAAGATACTCCGGCGATTGTTCCACTTTCCAGTATGAGTTCTTGGAATGTGACAGCGATTGCTGCATTTGGTTTACTCGCACATAATTTTGGTTTACGCGGGGTTCGTGCCGCTAATCAAACCCAGTTAAAGCTTGGTGGTTTGGTTGCACTTATCGCAGCAGTAGTAGCAACTGTCTATCAAAATATGCAGATAGCAAATGCGCCATTTACTTTTTACTCTGGCGCATACGCATCTTGTTATTACTTGATAACTATTCTAAATATGGTGCACTTAATTCTGACCGTATTTATCGCACTCGGAAACTGGAACCGCTCCAGACTTGGAATCTATGCGCACGATCATTGGCATGTAGATATCGTCAATGTCTGGTGGGTATGGATGACTGTGTCATCATTGCTGGGTGCATTCGCTCTCTCCTTCGCCTAAAAATAGCTGGGTTCTTCCTTACCTAGCCCTGGGCTTTGTTTGGGGATGCTCCTTTATCTTTATCAAGCTTGGCCTTGATTTCTTAACGCCATTTGGAGTCGCCTTCGGTCGTTGCGCTCTAGGTGCAATCACGTTATTGGCTTGGGCAAAATATAAGAAAATATCACTTCCAAAATCAGGAAAGTTATGGGCCCATCTCTGGGTGGTATCACTAATGCTCAATGTAATTCCCGGCGTACTTTTTGCACTCGCTGAAACCGAAGTGACGTCAATCTTGGCTGGAATTATTAACGCAGTAACACCCCTGATGACTTTGATCGCGATCATGGTCGTAACTCGAGATGAGAAACCAAAGTTTTATCAAGTTCTTGGTATTGGTATCGGTTTTATTGGAGTATTAACCGTGCTTGGTGCATGGCAAGGCCTTGGCGACAATCCGCTGTGGGCGATTCTCGTCTTACTAGCGGCAGTAACTTGTTATGGATTTTCCTTTCCTTACTCCCGTCGCTTTGTTATCCCACATAAGTTGCCATCAGAATCAATTGCGGCTGCCCAAGTTACAACAGGTGCGCTAACTCTCCTCCCATTCTTCTTATTCGATGGGATAGCAAGAGATGACTATCGACCAGGACCCGTGTTAGCAATGTTGGCACTTGGCGTATTTGGTAGCGGCTTTGCCTATATCTGGAACTTTAAGATTATGGCGATTGCAGGAAGTGCAATAGCAAGTAGCGTTACTTATATAACTCCAATAGTTGCGGTAATTGTTGGAGTTGTATTTCTGCAGGAGAGCCTATTTTGGTATGAACCTGTTGGTGCTTTAATCGTTTTATTAGGCGCAGCTATTGGACAAAATCGAATAAAGCTAGGTAAGAACTAATCGATCTTCCAGCCTTCGTTAATAGGACCTAAATCAACTCCCGCCGCAGCGTGATTGCTAACTTCGCCACGTTCTAACTGCGCCGCATGAGCGGTGTTATGCCAACGCTCTTCGATCTTGCCAAAGCGCCAGAGCAATAAAGCTACGCTCCAAACTACGGCGAATGCCCCAACTATGAAGTATCCGGCGCTATTTAGATTAAATGCAAGTGCAAAATCCCAGAAACCACCTGAAAGATTTAACTGATTGGCTAGTACTTGGCAGATTTCCAGGCCACCAACATAGAGCGCCACCGCAACTGATAATCCAGTAATAATGATGTTGTAGTAAACCTTACGGACTGGTTTAGAAAATGCCCAACCATAGGCAAAGTTCATAAATGAACCATCGATTGTGTCTAGCAAACTCATTCCACCAGCGAAGAATAGCGGTAGCGAAATAATAGCCCACCACGGAAGTCCTGCAATTACTGATGAACCAGCCAAAACCAATAAACCAATTTCGGTTGCCGTATCAAAGCCAAGCCCGAAGAGAATTCCAAGCGGGTACATCTTCCAGCTCTTATCGATACGACGGGCGATTGGGCCGAAGAAACGCATCAATAATCCACGAGAGTTTAAATGTTTTTCTAACTCTTCTTCGTTATATAAACCTTTACGCATCTTTAGAAATACGCCAACTATAGAAACCAGGATTACTAAGTTCAGGATTGCAATCAACATCAAAAAAGTTCCAGAAACTGTGGTACCAACCAGCCCGGTGTAATGGTGCAGGGTTGAATCTTCATCTTTTAGTTGCGAGCCAAGAGCTTTAATTCCAAAGTTCAAGAGAATTGCTAAAGCGGCAACAACTGATGAATGTCCTAGCGAAAAGAAGAAGCCAACTGCCAATGGTCGCTGTCCTTCAGACATTAACTTTCGCGTTGTGTTATCGATGGCGCTAATGTGATCGGCATCGAAGGCATGGCGCATTCCTAAGGTGTATGCCAGCGCTGCAGTGCCCCAACCGAATAAAGTTCCATCGGCTAGCTCGTAATTTCCGTTAGTTGCTTGCCACATCAATAAGGCGCCAGCGATATGTAAGAAGGCGATAAAGCCGAACATCGCCGCCATCCGGCGCCACTCATCCCGTGTTAGGCGCTCGCGCAGGGGAATGCGAGGTGCGTCCTTGACGATCGTGTTCATTGGGCTCCTGATGGGGGTAGGCCTAGATGCAAATGACTTGCAAGAAGGCAAGGGTAAGCCAGGCTAGTTGAGCCTGTCCACTTGAAATCGGCCACCTATCCTTTACTTACTCATGATTCGAATCCTGCTATCACTCTTACTCGGTTTAGGTTTGATTACCGCTCCTGCAGCAAAGGCCGATAGTTGTTCCAGCTTAAGAAGCGGTTGGGTCGCAGATGAAAATAGCAAAGCAGGAAGTAAGCAATGGAATCAGGATGTGCCATTTCGCCTGAGTGCAGATTTCTCACGTCGCAAAAGCGCTAATCGGATCGAAGGGTATTTCAACGCAACTTCACTGCGTTGTGGTCAAGCAGCAATGCTTACCTTAATAGGCGCGCCAAAGGCAACGGCAACTATCTACCGAACTGGTTACTACCAAGGAATCGGCGCTCGCCAAGTTGAGAAATTTTCGATTTCCAGTGGTTGGAATTTTAAAGCGACAAGTAAATACTTGCCGGGGGTTTATTTAATTAAACTTTCAACCCCACAAAGGTTATCAAGTTTTGTACCAATAACTATTAGCGCCCCAAATTCAAAGAGTGAC
>CANIAV010000085.1 GCA_947465365.1 Actinomycetota bacterium
AGAGCTGTCATATCGCAGATCACCGTTTGAAAGGCAAAGATCGCTTCCAGGCGACCTTGAGAAATCTCGGGTTGGTATGGTGTGTAAGCGGTGTACCACGCGGGATTTTCTAAAACATTTCGCTTGATAACAGCTGGTGTAATTGTTCCGTAGTAACCGCCACCGATTAACGAGGTAAAGACTTGGTTTTGCGCCGCGATTTCACGCAGTTCGGCGATAACTGCAACTTCACTCTTTGCTGTATCTAATACATCGGAGAGTTTCTTGGTGATCTGAATATTGGCCGGCACGACATCGCTAATGAAGGTCTCTATGTCTTTGTAGCCAAGCAGCTGCAGCATCTCTGACTCATCAGAATGAGACGGGCCGATATGGCGCTTTTCAAAGCGCTCACCGCTGTAAGTCATTACCGCTCCCCTGCTTTGAATCTAATTAAAGGTAATTAGAAATGCGTAGGGGAAGAGTATTAGTTTTAGGCGCCTTTCGCCTTCCGACGTTGCGAGAGCTCATCGTTAACTGCAACACCGTTAGGGTGCACAGTCTCACCATTGAATTCACCTTGTAGCGTCGCCAGTGAACCCTCAACCTCATGCCAAACCTTACCTACGGCGATACCAAATACCCCTTGGCCACCTTGCAATAAGTCGATGATCTCATCGGCACTGGCGCACTCATAAATAGATGCGCCATCGCTCATTAAAGTGATGCTCTCAAGTTCAGTTACGCCACGTCCGCGCAAATGTGTAACTGCGGTACGAATATTTTGAAGGGAAATTCCTGCATCCAGCAAACGCTTGACGATCTTTAAAACCAAGATGTCGCGAAAACCATATAGTCGCGCAGTTCCGGAACCACTTGCGGTGCGAACACTTGGTTCGAGCAGACCAGTTCTCGCCCAATAATCTAATTGGCGATATGAAATTCCGGCAGCTGCACATGCAGTTGCACCGCGATAGCCGATTTCACTCTGTTGATCTGGCGCAACTGGGGAGGTCACGTTTGCTCATTTCTCTTGGGGAATGGCTTAAGAGTAAGAGCAGCCAACCCCTGATACAACGACCGACACGGGGCAAACCTCAAGTAGAGAGTGAGACTTCTGAGCGCCTAACCGGCGAAGTCCTCAGGGTTAATCTGATCCAAGAATTCGCGAAAACGCTCGAGTTCGCCATCTGAGCCCTGGCCGTCGACCTCATCGCCATCGCCGATCAACCGCTCTGGAATATCGATTCCAACCTGATCCAGTAAATCGGAATCGGCCAAGATATTGCTCTGAGTTCGCAGAGCGATTGCGATCGCATCTGATGGTCGGGCGCTGATCTTTAAAATTGCCGCTGATTCGGTACGGATATGGATCTCGGCATAGAAGATGCCATCTTTTAACGCAGTGATATGGACCGAGGTCATAGTTAGATCTGCGACCTCGAGGATATTTGCAATCAGATCATGAGTAAGTGGGCGCTGCGCAGCGAGCCCTTGTTGTGCGAAGGCGATCGCGGTGGCCTCCACTGCTCCGACCCAGATCGGCAGGAAGCGAGAACCATCAACTTCCTTTAAAAGAACAATCGGTTGATTAGATGGCATCTCGATGCGGACTCCAACTAGCTCCATATTGACCATCATTTTAAAAACCAGGTACGCGAGGTTTAGAAATTAGCGGGGACGATTTAGACCGGCGCGAACCAGTGAGGCGTGCAAGCGAACCGAAAGTGATGCGATCTGCTTCTGCACTTCTTCGGCGCGCGCTTTTGAATCAGCGCTCTTCTGGCGGTTGATCGGTGTGATCACTTGTTCGATCAAGCCGATCTCGCGATCAGCGGCAGATTTAAAGGAACGCAAGTGGCGGGCTTCGATTCCAAAGCTGGCCATTTCCGCAACCGCTGTAGCAACTGCCAAAGCATCGTTATCGTAATGACGACCGCGCAGGGCGATAAAGCCATATGACTCAAGTTCAACCAATTGTGCATCCTTCAAGCCGCTGGCCTTTAAAAGTTCCTCGCGCGATAGGCGCAGATCAGAACTTGCTCCGAAAGATTCCGGAGATGAATCGCCATCGATAGTTGCCAGCGTTGGTCGTGGCGCGGCTACTCCCCCGTTGGCGGCTGGCTCTAAACCGCGATCCAGGGCTTCTAAGTTTTCCTTAATGACGCGAAGTGGCAGATATTGATCACGCTGTAGCAGAAGAACATAACGGAGGCGATCAAGGTCAGCTGCAGTAAATTTACGATATCCAGATGGCGTACGTTGCGGCTCGATCAAACCTTCAGACTCAAGGAAGCGAATCTTCGAGATGGTGATATCTGAAAAATCTCCTCGCAACTTCGTAAGGACTTCACCGATGCTCAAATATGCGCGGGCTGGAACGCTCATTTACTACTCCCCTAGTTAGAAATTATTTGTTTTGTGCAGATATAAAAATTAAGTGGAACTTACCAATCTGAATCTCATCGCCACAAACAAGTGCAGTCGACTTAAGAGATTGGTTATTGATATAGGTGCCATTCAGGCTACCCAAATCATTCAAAGTGAAGCCTGTCGCTGTGCGCTCAATGACCGCGTGAGATCGTGAAACGGTTACATCGTCTAAGAAGATCTCATTCTCTGGTGAACGACCGATTGCTGATCGATCCTGTGCGATGAGAAAGCGGGCCCCTTTGCTTGCGCCGCGATGAACAACGATCATCGCCTTTTCCGGGCCACCCTTTAGAACCTCATCAATTGCAGAACGTTCTGAGATTGAAAGTGATGAGAGAAATGAAGTGAATGCACTCTCTGGGGAAATCACTGATCTCAATCCGAGATGTAGAGTGCTCGTTAGCTCGCTGTTATCTGGCGCCTTCTCCACAACGAACCTCCTTCTCTCTTATCTCTGGGACAGGTTCAACTTCTACCTGAGGCTGACATTAGAGAAAGAGTGGAGAGAAATCAAGCGGAAAAGTGAATGAGATCAAGCGGCAAATCGTGCGGGAATTACGCGGTGATTTGACGGTACTGCTCTGGCGAGAGTAAGCCAGCTACAGCGCCAGATACTTCGATATCTGCCAGCCAACCTGCACCGTAAGGGTCAGAGTTAATCGTTTCAGGGGTTTGCCCAAGTGATTCATTGATGGCGAGGATCTTGCCGGTAATCGGTGCGAAAATTTCTGAGACGCTCTTAGTTGATTCAACTTCTCCACAAACTTTATCTGCAGTTACGCTCTCGCCAACTTTAGGCAGCTGGACATAGACAATATCGCCCAGTGCGCCTTGTGCGTAATCAGTAATACCCATGCGATAAACGCCTGTAGAGGTTTCGCTAACCCATTCGTGTTCTTTGGTGTATTGCAAACCTTCAGGTATTAGCGACACAAAGCCTCCTTGGCTTACTTAGTTTTATTAGATCTCCCAGAATGGAAATCTACCGCGCCACTCTAATGGCCGCTACCGCAGTTGTGAAATAGGAAAGGCCTGTATAGAGATAGAGACCCACTCCCCACCAGGTAAAGCTCCAACCCAACACAAAGGCAATCCTCCCCGGCCAACCGGGGTGTAAAGCCAACAATAAAAATGGAAATGCGTAGAGCAGGTTAAAGGTTGCAGCTTTTCCTAGATAAGTAACTTTCAGTGGAGGAAGCGATTTAAGCGTCAGCCCAATCGTTACTGCACCCAACGCTAGATCGCGAATAAGCAATACCGCTATCACCCACAATGGAATCGCATCTCGCATATAAAGCACGATCAAAGTTGCAACGATATAGAGACGATCAATTGCCGGATCGGCTAATTCACCAAAGCGTGATTCCTGACCCCAGGCGCGAGCTAACTTCCCATCGAAATAATCGGTTGCCCCGCCAATTGCTAAGGTCAGAATCGCCCAACCATCAGCCTTCGGAACCAGCGCCAGATAGATAAATAGTGGAATCCCTAAGGCCCGCAAGCCCGTTAAGGCATTTGGAATGGTCAGTAAGGACGGTCTCTTCATCAATCGCGCTCTTTGACTCGGATCGCAACTTGTACTGGGGTGCCAGGGAAACCAAACTCTTCACGCAAACGGCGCTCGATAAAGCGACGGTAAGAAGCCTCGATCCAGCCACTGGAGAAGACCACAAATTTCGGTGGGGCAATTCCGGCTTGGGTGGCGTAGTAAATCTTCGGTTGTTTTCCACCGCGGACAGGAGGTGGGGTCGCTCCGATAAGTGCGCCAAGGAATGAGTTGAGTTTGGCGGTCGGAACGCGACGTTCCCAGCTATCGATTGCAGTTCGTAGCGCCGGGGCTAAGCGATCGCGGTGCCAGCCCGTTTTAGCGGCAACGTTAACGCGCTGGGCCCATTCAACTTGATCCAAGTGGCGATCGATCTCACGATCTAGTTGATCACGACGATCTGCATCGACTAGATCCCACTTATTCATAACGATAACCATCGCCTTACCGGCTTCTTCTACCATGGTGATGACGCGCAAATCTTGTTCTGAAATTGGCTCTGATGCATCTAATACAACGACCGCACATTCGCATCGCTCTAGCGCTGCTTGTGTGCGCAAAGTGGCGTAGTAATCTGTGCCGCTTGCTTGATTGGCGCGCTTGCGCAAACCAGCAGTGTCGATAAAACGCCAGATCGATCCACCAAATTCAACTAACTCATCGACTGGATCACGGGTAGTTCCGGCAACATCATCGACAATGGAACGGTTTTCACCTGCTAAGGCATTTAATAAACTCGATTTACCAACATTTGGTCGCCCAATCAGCGCGATCTTACGATAACCATCTTGGGTCTGTGCGCCGCCGACTTCTGGCATTTCGGAAACGATGTAATCAA
>CANIAV010000086.1 GCA_947465365.1 Actinomycetota bacterium
CTGACCAGGTGCTCCTTCATGATGGCTAAATTCGACAGAGATTCCCATCGCCTCGAGCATCGTGATCGCTTGGCGCCGAAAGTCATGGCCCACAACTGCTGGCGTGTGATCGAAATACCCACCTTGATCAACTGGAATCGGTTGTTCGCCTTTTACAGGAGCTGATTTAAATAAGAAGAATTCAATTTCCGGGTGGGTGTAACAGGTGTAACCCATCTGTGCTGCCTTATTTAAAGTTCGGCGCAATACGTTGCGGGGATCGGCATGTGATGGCGAACCATCTGGCATCGTAATATCGCAGAACATACGAGCCGCACCTGGTGATTCAGTACGCCAAGGCAGAATAGAAAATGTTGCAGGGTCCGGCTTTGCCAACATATCTGATTCAGTAACGCGGGCAAAGCCTTCAATTGCCGAACCATCAAAGCCGATACCTTCTTCAAAGGCATTAACTAATTCCGCAGGTGCGATCGCAACTGATTTGAGATAACCCAAGACATCGGTAAACCACAAACGGATAAAGCGAATATTGCGCTCTTCAATTGTGCGCAGCACAAACTCTTGCTGCTTGCTCATCTGTGAATCGTTAGCGGACATAGCCCGCATCTTGCCAAGGCCAAGTTACGGCTGTGTTACGAACCTTCTTGCCAGCGGCTCGTCATTGGCAGTCTGCGATCCTTACCGAAGGCACGCTTAGAAACCTTGGTGCCTGGCGGGTATTGGCGGCGTTTGTATTCGGCCTTATCGACCATCGCAATTACGCGACGGACCAGCGCCTCATCAAAACCCGCGGCAATCAAAGCGGCAGAACCTTGATCATCATCTACATAAGCAGTTAAGACGCGATCTAGTAATAAGTAATCAGGAAGTGAATCAGAATCTTTCTGATCAGGGCGCAGTTCTGCACTTGGCTCTTTCTCAATTGAGTTAACTGGAATCGGTTCGGCTTCACCACGAGTGCGCGCCAGTTCATTGCGCCAACGAGATAAGGCCCAAACATCGGTCTTATAAATATCTTTAATCGGCGCAAAGCCACCGACGGCATCGCCGTAAAGGGTGGAATAACCAACGGCTAGCTCTGATTTATTGCCAGTTGCTAAAACAAGGTGGCCCTCTTGATTTGAAATACCCATCAAAGTTGTGCCGCGAACGCGCGCCTGCAAGTTTTCTTCCGCTAAACCCTTCAAAGTTAAATTAGCCATATAGGCATCTACCATCGGCGCAATTGGCACGGTGCGAAAGTGAATGCCTGTGGCATCGGCCAGGGCTTGGGCGTCAGAGATCGAATGGCTAGATGAATATTTACTTGGCATAGCAACGCCATTTACACACTTGGCGCCAATTGCATCAATAGCAATTGCGGCAACCAAAGCAGAATCAATGCCACCAGATAAACCAACAACGACGCTACGGAAGCCATTCTTTTCTACATAATCTCTTAAACCAATTACCAAGGCTTGCCAAATTTCTTCGCGATCATCTAGGCGAATGGCGACCCCTGAAATTAAGGTGCGCTCGATCTGGGCTTCATCTTCTGAGATAACTAAATCTGGTGTGCTGGTCTTGGTGGCCACATCGATATCTACAATTGCGATGCCATCTTCAAATTGTGGTGCGCGCGCAATGACTGCGCCATCTGCGCCAACGACAATGCTGTCGCCATCAAAGACCAGATCATCTTGGCCGCCAGTCATATTTACATAGACCAGTGGAGCTTGTGCCTGGCGAGCGCGCTTGGTTACCAAAGCAAGTCGCACATCATCTTTGGCACGTTCATACGGTGATCCATTAGGAACTATGACTAAACCTGGTTTGCGCGCGGCAAGCTGCGCCGTAATTCCGCCATCGATCCAGAGATCTTCACAAATTGCGATACCAACATCAACGCCATTGATGCGAACAACCAGCGTCTTATCGCCCGGCACAAAGTTACGAAATTCATCGAAGACGCCGTAATTAGGCAGATGGCATTTGGCATAACGCGCTTTGATCACGCCGCCAGAAATTACCGCCACCATATTTTGTGGAGCGCCATCGACTTGGCCAAGGTAGCCAACGATTGCGACAGTTTCACCAGTTAACTCACCAGCCAATTGGGCAATCACCTTTTGGCTGGCTGCTTGGAAAGATGGGCGCAACGCTAAATCTTCTACGGGATATCCAGTTAAAACCATTTCGGGAAAGACGACGATATGTGCGCCGGCATCCGCAGCGCTGGCAAAGTTCTCGCGCACCAAGGCAGCATTGGCTGCCAGGTCACCGACAGTCGGGTTGACCTGCGCCAGCGCTATGCGCAACTTCATACTTCAAGAGTAATGGAATACGATTACTCCAAGAACCCTCAATAGATAAGACCCGGAGACTTCTCGCGAAGCTTCGAGGCTGGAGGAAAGAATGGCAACAACGACCCTTTATGGCGGTGCCTCCCATCGCCGAGTCACAATCATCGATCTCAAAGCGGCCAAGGTCGCTGGCGAAAAGTGGGCAGCGCTTACTTCTTACGAGCAGATGACCGCTGAAATCTTTGATGAGGCCGGCATCCCCGTGTTGTTAGTTGGCGATAGCGCAGGCAATAATTTCTTAGGTGGCGAAAATACGATCGCCGTAACCGTTGATGAATTAATACCTCTTACCCGCGCCGTGGTTCGCGCCTCAAAGCGCGCCCTGGTGATTGCCGATCTGCCCTTTGGTTCATATGAAAATTCACCCGAACAAGCACTTGCCACTTCAACTCGCTTCTTTAAAGAAGCCGGCGCAATGGCCGTTAAATTAGAAGGCGTGCATTTAGCAACAGTTGAAAAGTTAACCGCGGCCGGAATTCCGGTTATGGGCCATTTGGGCCTTACCCCGCAATCACTTCATCAACTAGGTGGCTATCGCGTGCAAGGTCGCGAAGATGGCGATGCCATTTTGGCAGCGGCCATAGCGTTAGAAAAAGCGGGCGCCTTTGCCATTGTTCTAGAGCTAGTTCCAGCAGAACTAGCCGCGCGAATTACCGATGCCCTTTCTATTCCAACTGTTGGAATCGGGGCGGGAGTAAATTGCGATGCCCAAATTTTAGTTTGGACCGATTTAGTCGGGCTAACTGCCAAGCCACCGAAATTAGCGAAGGCCTATCGCAACCTGCGCCAAGAGATTACGGGTGCTGCCGAAGAATTCGCCCGCGATGTGCGTGGGGGAACTTTCCCTGGGCCCGAAAATACTTTTAACTAGCCCCCGTGGCAGATAAAGCAGAATCCAAGCGATCTCGCTTTGCCATCGATCTCTCCCCGCTTAAAAAATACCCCGACTTTCGCAATTTGTGGGCATCTGGGCTAATTACCTATCTCGGTTCGATGATTACCTATGTCGCCGTTCCCTTTCAAATCAAAGAGCTAACCAATTCATATATCGCAGTTGGCTTATCGGGTGTAATCGAGATCGTGCCGCTGATCCTCTTTGGTTTATATGGCGGGGTCTTAGCCGATTATGTCGACCGTAAGAAGATGGTCTGGGCGACCGAGTTCGCCTCCCTTACCTTGGTAGCGATCTTGTTGATCAACTCATTTCTACCTAACCCACATCTAGTACTTATCTATGTAGTCATCGGATTGTTTGCCGCAGTCAATGGTCTGCAACGCCCTAGCGCCGATGCCATCTTGCCGCGATTGGTTGGCCATGCCGATCTACCTTCGGCCAGCGCCTTGATGAGTCTGCGTTGGCAGGTCGGTGTAATCATCGGGCCAACCATTGGTGGAATTTTAATTTCTACCTTTTCAATTTCAGTTGGTTACATCGCAGATATTTCTACCTTCTTAATTTCACTTGCACTTCTGGCCCGCGTTAGAAATGTCCCGGCTAGCCCAGAGGCGGAAAAGCCATCTCTGGCAGGGTTATTAGAGGGTGTGCGCTATGCCTTTAATCGACAAGATTTATTGGCAACTTATCTAATTGATTTAGCCGCGATGTTCTTTGCGATGCCAACTGCGCTAATTCCATTCTGGGCAGATCAACTTGGTAAACCTTGGGCCCTGGGATTTTTATATGCCGCAGGTACGGTCGGATCAATTGCCGTAACTCTGACAAGTGGTTGGACTAAGCACTACCGATTCCATGGTCGCGCCGTTATTTGGGCCGCCCTCGGATGGGGCGCAGCTATCGCTCTGGCCGGAACTTTTCACTCTCTGATATTTGTGCTTCTCTTCCTCGCTCTGGCCGGGGCGGCCGACATGGTCAGTGCGCTATTTCGCGGCAACATTTGGAACCAGACCATCCCCGATGAATTTCGCGGCCGGCTTGCCGGAATTGAATTACTTTCATATTCGGTTGGCCCATTGGCCGGACAGATGCGCGCGGCATCGATGGCGGCAGTTACTAGCCTGAACTTCTCGGTAACTTTCGGTGGGGTTCTGTGCATACTTTCGGTGGCGATTTTGGCGTTATTTTTACCAAAATTCCGAAAATATGATGTCCAAACCAACGAATTTGCGGTTGCGATGCGCAAAATTCGCGCCGAAAGTGAAAATTCGCCAGAAAATCGGTAATGGAAATCGCGAAAATTTACTTAAATGCACAAAAATAATAAAAAATAAATTGCGACACGCACTGCGTTTTTTCTCACTATGTACTAGCAATATTTTTATATTTCCGTCACACTTATCCACGAACAGGTTTGGGTGACGGATCCGAACCATTCCGATAGGAGAAGTACGTGGCCGCAGCTAAGAAAGCAGCACCAAAGAAGCGTCGCAAGAAGGCAGCAGCTCCAGCAGCAGCTCCAAA
>CANIAV010000087.1 GCA_947465365.1 Actinomycetota bacterium
AAATAGCGGTTCAAGAGTTTAAATCTCCGACCATTGATTACAAATTTGATTCTGCTAGGGCTACAGCTATGTGTGATGTAAGCGATTGCATTATTGAACAAGGCGCTCAAATTGCTGAAGCATCAGGTGTTGAACTAGCCCTTGATGTAAATGTAATTGCAAACTCTGCAGAGTTCATCGAATTGCAATTAATCGCAAAAGAATTAGATGTATCTATCTGGCAATGGATTTTCGCTGGGGGAGAAGATCACGTATTACTCGCTACTGGCAAAGATCTGCCAGGTTTGCGAATTGGCGATGTCGTTAGGGGCTCTGGGGTATCCGGCGTTCCGTCAGGCGTAGAAACCAGCGCATGGCGACACTTTAAATAGAGGTTGCGATTTTTATGCACCAAAGTTCATTTTTTATTTATTTTTAATTGGTCGTGGTTCTATTGCCTAGCCACTGAACAAGCGATAATTTTGCCGTATGAAAAGATCTTCGTTTATAGCATCCATTGCGACCGCAGCGCTTTCTCTCTCTGCAATATTAGTTGGCGTTACCTCTGCTAATGCGAGCATCACACTTCCTAAGGGAGCTTTCCTTCCATGTGCTGCAGGCGGTGGCACATATTGCATTGAGTCAGTAAGTGTTACACCTAGTGGTGGCAAAGCGATTTCTCTTACTTGGGTTGCAACTGGATCACAAGGTGCGGCAGCAGGAAATACAAATGGAGTTGCAGCTGGTAAAGAGCTCCCTGGACGCTGGAGCGCAGACGGAGCTTTTGCAAATGAGAATTACGATGGTTTATACGTCGAAGCACAAGCGGCCAATGAATTTGTCCCATGGATTATGTTGGATGCCAAGCCAACATATTCACCTGGCAATAAAGTCTCACTTGCTGCCACAACTGCTAGCGCCACAACTCCAGTAAATCTAAACGCAGATGCGTTAATTTCTGTGAAGATGAGAATTTCTGATTTTAAGCTCGGTGTTACCTATGGAATCGCAACGGAAGCGACCGTTGATGTTCAAGCCAGCGTCTTTGAGATTGCGGGCTACCCAGTAAAAGTTCCACAAGCCAAGAGCACGAAAGATTGCAGCGGAGATGCTGGAGTTTCATCTGCACTTGTTACTCAATTCCAATCGATATTAGTTCCATCTAACGATCCACTCGGTTTCTCATTCGAAGGTGGCTCCGGCAAGATTTATGTGGGATCAAATGGACTCTGCAAGCTATCAACACCGGTCTGGAATTCTGAGAAGAAATCACTTAGCTATAAGGCATCTGCGCCACGACTTGCTCCAGATGGCAAGACAGTTAATACCGGTTTCTATTATGCGACTATCTCAGCAGCTGATGCACTTGCACTTTGGGGTCTAAAGCGTGCTGAAGATGCCGCATCAGCTTTAATGGTTTCAGTTCGTACTAACGAAGGTGGTTCAACGGCTGCAACTAAGACAGTTGCCGTTAAGAATGGGCGGATCATCATCCAGGTATTTGGTTTTGAGTTCCCAGATCCGATGCTCGATATCTCGCTAAATCCAAGCTTCGATTTGATGGCATCTTCGGCGCTAGCTGATAGCAATATGTCGGCACAGGCGACAGTTAAGAAATCACCAACTCCCAAGCCAACGGTTGCGCCAAAGACGACAACAATTTCATGCTTGAAGGGAAATCAATTGAAGAAGGTAACTGGCGTTAAGCCAACTTGCCCAACTGGTTATAAGAAGAAGTAAGTAACTCTAGGCGAGTTAATTAACGAGTTACTTTGCCAGCTTTAAGGCAAGAAGTGCAGACGTTTTGGCGCTTAGTGCTTCCGCCAACGAGCGTCTTGATGCGCTGAATATTTGGATTCCAGCGGCGACGTGTCTTTACCTGAGAGTGGGAAACGTTATTTCCGAAGCTGGGCCCTTTGCCACAGATATCGCATGTTGATGCCACAGCAGTACTCCTTTTAATTTCAAATTCTTGAGCCAGGTTCCAGTTTCGGACCCGGCGGGTTAACAAGGCCCAATAGTAGCGAGAAGACCTTCCTCACGCGAATTTGGTCCAATCCACGCGAGAATGGGCTTTATGGCCAGCCTCGACTCCAAATTGGTAAATGTCGTTGGCGACCGCACCGCAAAAGTCTTGGATTCGGTCTTTGGATATAAAACCCTGGCAGATTTAATTCATCATTATCCACGGAGATATTTAGTTCGTGGCGAGTTAAGCGATATCGCAGAACTTAAAGAGGGTGATGAAGTAACAGTCCTTGCGGAAATTTTTAGCTCCACCAGTCGCAAACTGCATGCGCGCAAAGGGAGCATTCTGGAAGTAATTGTTACCGACGGCAGCGCCAAGATGTCTCTTACTTTCTTTAATCAGGCATGGCGTGAGAAAGAGTTGCGCGTTGGTCGACAAGGGCTCTTTGCTGGCAAAGTCGGTGTCTTCAATGGCAAGCGCCAATTAGCCCATCCAGATTACGAAATGATTCCCGATGGCGAAGATGTGGATTCGGCAGTTGCGGATTTTGCCGGGAAATTTCTGCCGATGTATCCAGCCAGCGCGAAGTTACCATCTTGGAAGATCGCCCAATGTATTAACTTGGTAATTGGCGGGTTAGATGAAATTACCGATTTCATACCTGAGCGAATTTTAACTGAACGTGGCTATCCAACGCTGCAACAGGCGATCGTTCAAATCCATAACCCAGTTGATCTAGATAGCGCAGAAAAATCACGCGAGCGAATTACCTTCGATGAAGCACTTTTAATGCAGTTATTACTTTTAGAGCGACGTGCACAATTAAGGGCGCTGAAAGCAGTCTCGCGCAGCGCCAAGAGTTCGGGAATTCTCACCGCCTTTGATGCCTCTCTGCCTTGGCAATTAACGGCAGGACAAGTAGAAGTAAGTAAAGAGATCGAAAAGGATTTGGCAGCGCCTTATCCAATGCATCGTTTATTACAAGGTGAAGTAGGTTCTGGTAAAACTGTCGTTGCCTTGCGCGCGATGTTGGCAGTTATCGATAGCGGAGGACAGGCCGCACTGCTTGCTCCAACTGAAGTTTTAGCTGCGCAGCATTTGCGTACGATTGAAAAACTCCTAGGCCCGATGGCCCAAGGTGGGATGTTGGGTGGAGTTGAAAACGCCACACAAGTGACTCTACTTACCGGATCGCAAAGCGCTGCCGCGCGTAAAGATGCGCTAGCTCTGGCCGCATCGGGACAAGCCGGAATTGTGATTGGTACACATGCGCTACTTAGCGAATCTGTTGCCTTTAACGATCTTGGATTGATTGTCGTGGATGAACAACACCGCTTTGGTGTGGAACAACGCGATGCCCTAAAAGCCAAAGCGATCAATCCACCGCATCTATTGGTAATGACGGCAACTCCGATTCCAAGAACAGTTGCGATGACCGTCTTCGGTGATTTAGATGTATCGACTCTGCGCGAACTTCCTTTGGGGCGGCAACCGATTACAACTCATTTAGTTCCAACTTTAGAGAAGCCGACATTTTTAGAGCGCGCGTGGGAGCGAATCCGCGAAGAGGTTTCGCAAGGCCATCAGGCATACGTTGTTGCCCCGCGAATTTCTGCCGGGACTTCAGAAGATGCCGATCTTGATTTCCTGTATGGCGAGAGTTCTCCCGATATCGCATCAGTTGAAGAGTTAGGGCCGAAATTACAATCTGGTCCGCTCAAAGGTCTGCGCATCGCACCGTTGCACGGCCGCCAGAGCAGCGAGGTTAAAAACTCCACAATGCAGGCATTTGCTGCTGGCGAAATCGATGTTTTGATATCAACAACCGTAATTGAAGTCGGTGTTGACGTTCCAAATGCCACTGTAATGGTCATCATGGATGCCGATCGTTTTGGCGTTTCACAATTACACCAATTACGTGGTCGCGTTGGTCGCGGAACTTCACCAGGGCTTTGTTTATTGGTTACCTCGGCGCCAGCAGATAGCACTGCACGAGAGCGATTGGATGCGGTAAGTAAAACACAAGATGGTTTTGAACTATCGCGGATTGATTTAGAGCAAAGGCGCGAAGGCGACGTACTGGGTGCATCGCAATCTGGATCGCGTTCCCATCTGCGTTTGCTACGGGTATTACGTGATGAGAGTTTGATTGAAAGTGCGCGCGAAGTTGCGGCAGAGCTTCTGGCAGAAGGAGCTGAATTAAATGGCTATCCTTTGCTAAAGGAAGAGTTAAAGAAATTGCAGGCCGACGCTGCTGCAGAATTTATAGATAAGGGCTGAACTAAATGCGCATCATTGCCGGCAATGCGAAGGGCCGAAATATCTCATCGGTTGCATCCGCTACCCGCCCTACATCTGATCGCGCCCGTGAGGCGCTCTTCTCCACATTAACTTCCGAATTTGGAGAGCTAACTGATCTAAATGTGCTCGATCTCTACGCGGGCACCGGTGCGATTGCGCTCGAATCACTTTCGCGAGGTGCGGCGATTGTGCATGCAGTTGAAAAGGATGAACAAGCGCAGAAAGCGATCGTGGCAAATTTTGAAGGACTAAAGACAGCACAGTGCCCTGGAACTTTTCGCTTATTTGGCCAGAGCGTTCATAGGTTTCTGCAGGATCCGGCACCTTTCAAATATCACTTTATATATATCGATCCTCCTTATGAAGTAGAAGATCTAGATGTGATTGAGACGTTAATTCAATTGCACGATGGTGGCTTCTTAGATCCGCAGGCGCTGATTGCAATCGAAAGAAATTCACGAGTAAAGGAAATTTCCTGGCCCCATGGATATGTTGCGGTGCGCGAAAAGAA
>CANIAV010000088.1 GCA_947465365.1 Actinomycetota bacterium
AGTTCTGGATTATTTGTAGAAAGTGATCCAAGCACAACATCGCTGTGGCCTGCTAAATACTTAGTTACCGAATTCATCACGATATCTGCGCCCATCAAAATTGGCTGCTGCGTAAGAGCGGTCGCAAAGGTGTTATCTACGGCAACGGTAATACCTCGAGATTTGGCTTCTTTAATCAACGTTGGCATATCTGCCACATCAAGGGAGGGATTAGTTGGTGATTCAATCCATAATAAATCTGCGCCATCTAGCGCAGCAATGACTTCAGCAGTATCTGCGATTGATACAAATTTTGGATTTAATTTTTTGGCGGCAGATAAATTACCGAGCAGAGTCATCACACCTGAATAACCCTGATTTGATGCCACAACTTTTGCACCAACTGGCAGGGTTGAAAATACTGCGGTAACTGCAGCCATGCCGGATGAGTATGTAAGCGTCTTTGCGCCTTCTAGCGCTGCGATCGCAACCTCAAGTGCCGTCCAAGTTTCATTTCCGTATCGACCGTAACCAATTGCACCACCTGCAACAAATGTTGAGTTAAGTGAGATCGGTTGATTTAACAAACTATCGGGACCGACTTCAGGGCGCCCTGCTGTGATTGCAATCGTTTCCGGGCGATGGTTTTGTGGCGATTTGGAATTCATGGGCTAAGCCTAATCGTTGGTTAGTACTGCCATCGCCGCATTATGGCCAGCGATTCCGCTCACGCCACCACCCCGACGTGCGCCGGCACCAGCCAGGAATACATGTTTATCTGAAGTCTCTGCTCCCCAAGTTAAATCAGCGCCTGAACCATCGATAAATGGAAAATCAAGATCGCGGTGGAAGATATTGCCACGTGGCAGACCAATATCGTTCTCTAAATCTAACGGCGACTTTGTTTCAATCGCCAAAGATCCATCCTGACAAACTGCCAGAACAGATTCGATTGGATCGAGCAGGTATTGATTCAAACTTTCTAGCGCCGCAGCTTTTGCCGCAGCTTTTGCCGCATCCGGTGATTTATCAAAGAGCGATGCCGGAGTATGTAATCCAAAGAGGGTAAGTGTTTGGTATCCAGCCGCTGCTAATTCGGGAGAGAGAATCGTTGGATCAGTCAACGTGTGACAGTAGATTTCAAGCGGTAAATCATTTGGAATAACGTCGCTTTGCGCGCTTTGATAAGCCGTCTCCAATTGTGAATAACTCTCATTGATATGGAATGTGCCAGCAAAAGCCAACTTCGGGTCAACTCCAGATTTAAGTCTGGGCAATCGTGATACCAACATATTTATCTTCAGCTGTGAGCCTTCTAAAGACTTTGGTTTATCCGTGCCGCGAATCTGTGCCAAAGTTTGTGGAGCGCCGGCAAACAATAAATCGCGTGCGGTGAATTTGGCTCCATCTATAGTCTTTACCGAAACTCCAGTTGCATCTGTTTCAATCTCGCTAACGCGAGAGTTAAGTAAAATCTCAACGCCAGCGGCTGTGGCAACGCGCTTTAACTCAGTTACAAATGCGCCCATTCCACCTTGCGGAACGCGCCATTGGCCAGTTCCGTTACCGATCAGGTGATAGAGAAAACAGCGGTTAGCTTGCAAATCTTCGGCTGATACAAATGTGCCAATCAACCCATCGGTTAGAACGACTCCCCTAACAATGTCATCGCTAAAGCGATCACGGATTACCTCGCTGATTGGGCGTTCCATCAAATAGCTCCAAGTATCAGATAGCCCAATTTCACTCTTTAAATCCATTGCACTTTTCAATGGCTGCAACATCGATGGTGCGATTCGCTTAGCTAGCTCGGCGATTTCGCCATAAAACTTCTGCCAGGAATCGCCTTCTGCGCTGGAACCGGTTAACTCTTGGAAACTTTGGGCGGTGCGTTGATCCCAATTTTGCGAGATTAATAGCCCACCTGCATCAGCGCCGGAGTTCTTTGTAAATGGCGTATACGAAGCGATCGATCTTTCTAAGGTTTTAAAGTTAATTCCTAAGTCGGAGACAATTTGATCAGGCAGCAGCGATACTAAATATGAGTAACGAGATAAGCGAGCATCAAATTCTGGGAAGGGGCGCACACTTGTGGTGGCTCCCCCGAGCTCGGCTTCTGCCTCAAGTAATACAACTTTCTTACCAGCGCGCGCTAAGTAAGCAGCAGCAACTAGGCCGTTATGGCCACCGCCAACAACTATTGCATCGTACTTTTTATCTATAGACATCTAAGTCTTTATCGCTTACAGAGCTCTTGCGATGCGCTCGATTGCTTCGGTAATAATCGCTGGGCTCGTTGCAAAATTTAGGCGGACATAATCTTTACCAAGTGGTCCATAGATATGTCCAGAGTTAAAGGCAACCTTTGCTTTCTCAATTAAAGCAAGGCCAGGATCTTCACCTAGATTCAATTTGCTCATATCAAGCCATGCCAGATATGAAGCTTGGGGAATGGCATAGCCAATTGCTGGAACACGTGATGATATCAAGTTAGCAATTAACTTGCGGTTTTGATCCAATATTTCTATCGCTTCATCTAACCAAGCATCGCCCTCTTCAAAAGCAGCAACTGTGGCAAAGGCGCCCAATAACGATGCGCGATAGTGCAGCGCAGGTGGTAGTTCGTTTAGCTTCTCATGCATCACTTGAGTCTGCGAAATAATAATTGCGCACTTCAAGCCTGCGATATTCCAGCCTTTGCTGGCAGCAGTGACTGCTACACCAACATTTGCTGCATCTTCGTTGAGTGAAAGATAGGGAATAAATTCTGCTTCTTTGAAGGTAAGCGGTGCGTGAATTTCATCAGAAATCACTATTACTTTGTGCTGCTTGGCTAGCGCTGTAATTCGCTCTAAATCTTCACGGGTATAGACCTTGCCAAAGGGATTGTGTGGGCTGCACAGTAAATGCACGACGATGCCAGTTTTATATGCAGCTTCGATTCCAGCCCAATCGTGGCTCCAACCAGTGCCATCGGCTGCGGCAGGGTCAACTTTTAGCGGCACATCAACCATTTCTACTTTGGTTTCCCGCATCCAGGTGTAAAAGTTTTGATAGACAGGTGAGCTAAATAGAACTTTATCTCCGGCTTTTGTAAATACGCGAAGTAATTCGACTACTGCGACACCGACATCAGTTGCAGCGCGAACATATTGCGGATTAACGCTCCAATTCCAGCGGCGCTTGGCAAAGCCAGCAAATGAAGTGCCTAACTCTGGAATTGGTCCGAGGTAACCCAAATCTGAAATAGCAACCATTTCAGCGAGAATCTCGCGGATTGGTGCAGCGACTGGAAAATCCATTTCCGCAACCGGTAGCGGCAAAATGTCATGTGTAAAGCCGCGCCATTTTTCGCTGCGGTGAGTCTGTAGGTCGGCAAGTGAAGGAACTTTAATTTGGCTCTCGCTCATGTGTGCGAGTATGCCAGTTAAGCCTCGTTTGGCGAAAGGCGGCGCGTTGAGTTACGAACCACCAAAGTTGTGGGCAGAACAAGTGAGTGCGGCTCCGCGCTTGGTTTACGTATTCGCTCCATAATCGACCACGCAGCCATCTCACCCATTAATTGCACAGGTTGTTCCATAGTTGTGAGATCTGAATACTCAGCCATTTCATGGCCATCAAATCCAATAATTGAAATGTCATCTGGCACTTTTAGCCCATGGCGACGCGCTGCCTGCATTGCACCAAAGGCCATCTCATCGGATTCACAGAAAATTGCAGTGGGGCGATTTGGGCGGGCGAGTAAATCATCCATCGCACGTGAAGCAGTGTGCATCGTAAAGTCACCGTGAACTTCACGCGATGGAACCCATTCCAAACCATTCTCGGCGAGAGCTTGCATAAAACCTTTGCGGCGATCCTGCGGAACGCTAAAGTTAAATGGATCATCAGGGCGCCCAGACATCAAGCCAATTTTCTTATGTCCTTGATTAACTAAGTGTTGCGTTGCAGTTCGCGATGATGCGACATCATCGATGGCAACGCTAGAACAGCGTTTATGGTGCATTCCAACAAGAGATACTGGAATTCCTAGGTTGAGCATGGAATCAAACTCTTCTTCGGTGGGAGGCAAACTAATCACGATAAGCGCATCAACGCGCCCCTTTAAGAGTTGGTGCTGAAAGAGGCGTTCGCGCCCTTTCATCTGGCTAAAGTTATAAAGCAGCAGATCAAATCCGGCTTCGCGAAGCGCTTGCTCGGCACCGCTAATTACCTGAGCGAAGTACCAACGAGAAATATAAGGTGCAACTACACCGATGCTATTGGTTCGGCCCAGCGCACCCTTATTCTGAATTGGCGCGATTGGATAATCTAATTTTTCGGCAGCGGCCAAAATCTTGGCGCGAGTTGCATCGTTGACATGATGGAAGCCGCGCAGAGCGCGTGAGACAGTTGCAGCTGAGACTCCTGCCTCTTCTGCAACTTCCTTAATTCCAGCCATATCAACTACCTCCTGCAAAACCTGCAAAACGCTGTAATAATTCTGCAAGCGACTGCAAAAGTACGCCATTGTCCCTGCAACTTGCAAGGTGCAATACTCTCCCAGCGCGATCTCAGCGCATACTTGAGAAAAGGTTCCATGAAAGCCATGAAAGGTTCGCTGGTAACTGAGCGCGCAATGCGCGCGGCAGTTGCTGAGTTATCGCAACGCGATCGCCGCTTAGCTGCCTTAATCGCTTCTCATCCACTCTGCACCGTGGGCCGTAATCCCAAGCCCATCTCGCACTTTGAGGCTTTACTCGAATCTGTAATTTCGCAACAACTGGCGGTAAAGGC
>CANIAV010000089.1 GCA_947465365.1 Actinomycetota bacterium
AAACCAACGCCTTTGCACCTGCAGCCACCGCTAATTTCGCAAGCGCAACCGCACTCTCTAATGCGGGGCTGGCATAGCCGATTTCAAATAAATCAGATTCTGAAAGTGAGGTGAGGATCGTGACGGCGGTGATGGAAATATCTGGCACCGCTTGTGCAGCGGCTGCGACCATGGCTCGTCCCCCACTGGCATGTACCGTAAGAAAGCGTGGTTTAAGTTCTTCGATCGCCTTAGCCGCACCGGCGACTGTATGTGGAATATCGTGGAGCTTTAGATCTAAAAAGATTTCTGCGCCAGTACGTTTCATAACTTGTGCAACACCTGCGGCGCCAAAATTTAAGTAAAACTCTAGCCCCAACTTATAGACACTTACCGAATTTTCTGTCGCATTAATCCACGCGATCGCAGTCTCAAAATCTGACGTGTCTACCGCCAGGATTATCGGAGCCTTCACTGGCCCTCCTCACGATGGGCATATCCAACTGCAGATTTTAGAGAAGGAAAACCCTTTGCAATTAAGAGCTCTTGCAGCTCTCTTTGGATTTCAATTACTGCGTGCGGATTTCCAAAACTAGCAGTACCAACGCTTACGCCAGAAGCGCCAGCTAAAATAAGTTCTAGCGCATCTCGGCCAGATGAAACTCCGCCCATTCCTAAAATTGGAACTTGTGGCATCGCTGCATGCACTTGATAAATAGCACGCACTGCAACTGGTCGAATTGCTGGGCCAGATAAACCACCAGTCTTGCCACCTAAATGTGGACGCATTGAATCTAAATTGATGACCATACCTAAAACGGTATTTATCAGCGCTAAGGCATCTGCGCCAGCATCTACAACGCCTTGGGCAATCGCGGGCAAATTAGTTACATCAGGTGAGAGTTTGGCGATGATCGGAATTTCACCGCCAATTGTTCTGCGCACGCCATCTATTACCCGACGTGATGCTTCCGGATCACAGGCAAAAACCAGGCCGCGATTTTCTACATTTGGGCAAGAGATATTCACTTCTAGGGCGCTAATACCAGCAACTGATCTAACCTTGCGGGCCAAGGTTGCATACTCTTCAACAGTTTCGCCCGCGATTGAAACTATGACTCGAGATTTTTGTTCAACGAGCCATGGAACATCTTTAGCTAGAAAGGCATCTATTCCGGGGCCTTGTAGACCAATTGAATTGAGCATTCCAGATGGCGTTTCTGCCATACGTGGCGTTGGGCGGCCATAGCGCGGCTTATTCATCACCGACTTTGTAACTACTGCGCCTATTTCACTTAACGCAAAAAATTGCGCCAACTCTTTTCCTGAACTCGCACAACCACTAGCGGTAAAGATTGGTGTATTAAAGAAGGCGTTTCCTAAAGTTGTCGAGAAATCGAAGTTGCTCATGGGGCGACCTCTGGTACTTGTCCGACCAAGTGCCATTGCACTTGTGAACCATCCATTACCGGACCATCGATACAGGATCGCAGCATTGATATTTGACCAGAGTCATCCTTTACCGGAAGAACACAAGTCATACATATTCCGATGCCACATGCCATAGCTTCCTCAACTGCGCATTGGTGGACAACATCGCTTCCGGCCGTGATCTCCGATATCGCACGTAACATTCCCATCGGCCCACAAGAATAGATAACATCAACTGCCTTATCTTCGACCAATTTCAATATCGGTTCAGTAACCCGACCTAGTTCACCCATCGATCCATCTTCGGTATAAATCTTTAGGGAATTAACCGAGCGCTTACCTTCCATGGGAGCGTAAATTTTTCCACCAGTTGAGGCACCTAATAACATATCAACTTTGCAACCGCGCGCCTTTAAAACTTCTGCCAAACCAAAGAGCGGCGCCGAACCGTAACCACCTCCAACAAGAAGTGCATTTACTGGTTGAGTAGGAATTCCAAAAGCGGTGCCGAGTGGTGCAACGATATCTACTTCGGCGCCTTCACTTTGCGAGCAGAGCCATTTCGAACCACTGCCATGAGGGGCAACGATAAGTTCCATAGTTCCACCAAAGCTAACGCTTTCGGCCACACGAGAGATTGCAAAGGCGCGGCGTAAGATCATTTTGGAAGAATCTCCTCCGACCTTAATGGCCACAAAATTTCCGGGGCGGCAATTCTTAACGAGATCGCCAATCCCTAAAACTATTTGATGGTATTGACCAACTCGCTTATTAGCTAAAACTGTTGCGTTCAGATGCGCTGCGCCACGATTGATCTCTGACATTACTTCTTCAACCATTCCTGAATTGGTAGCACAGATAACTCACCGCGTTGCAGCGCCTTGATTCCTTCAACTGCTGCACTAAATCCGGCAGTCGTGGTGATGCACGGAATCGAACGTTGCACCGCAGCGGTTCGAATCGCCCAACCATCAGCACGAGTTCCACGTCCTACCGGTGTATTAATCACTAGATCAACATCTCCACTATTTAGAAGCTCAACGATAGTGCGCTCCCCCATTGGGCCAGAGCCTTCCGAATTCTTACGGACCTTGTGTGCCAAGATGTCATTTACCGCTAGAAAATCTGCGGTGCCACCGGTAGCGAGCAGTTTAAAACCAAGGGAAAGCAGCGCTCGGGCGGGAGCGATTCCTGATTCCTTATCTTTATCGGCCAAGGAAATAAAGACAGTTCCACTCTTTGGTAGCGAACCGAAGGCGCTAATTTGTGATTTGGCATAACTTTCACCGAATGTATCTGCAATACCCATTACTTCACCGGTCGAACGCATCTCAGGTCCCAGAACTGCATCAACGCCCCGACCATCGGTGCGACGGAAACGGTTCCAGGGTAGAACTGCCTCTTTTACCGAGATGCCCTTAGCAACTCCATCTACCGAATTAGGTAGCAAGCCTTCTAATTTTAGATCAGCAATGGTTGCTCCTAAAGAGATTCGGGCTGCTGCTTTAGCCAGAGGAACTCCAGTTGCTTTGCTGACAAAGGGCACGGTGCGCGATGCGCGTGGATTGGCTTCGAGAACATATAAAACATCTTCAGCCATAGCGAATTGAATATTGATCAGTCCTAGAACTCCTACGCCTTGCGCGATCTTCAAGGTCGCCTCACGGATCGCCTTATTCTGTGTTGCCGTAATAGTCATTGCCGGTAAAACGCAGGCGCTATCACCTGAGTGAATTCCTGCTTCTTCAATGTGCTCCATTACGCCACCGAGGAATAATTCGTGGCCATCGTAGAGTGCATCGACATCAATTTCGATCGCGCTATCTAGAAAACGATCTACTAAAACTGGATGATCCGGGGTTATCTCAGTTGCTCGACTGATAAAACCAGAAAGAGAAGCATCATCATAAACAATCTCCATTCCGCGCCCGCCAAGTACAAATGATGGGCGGACCAAAACTGGATAACCGATACGAGTTGCGATCGCTAACGCCTCCATTTGTGAGGAAGCCATTCCAAACTCTGGTGCAGTCAATCGCTGTTCTTCTAGAACTCTTCCGAAAGCACCGCGCTCTTCAGCCAGATTTATCGCTTCAGGTGAGGTTCCTAAGATCGTAACGCCAGCGGCTTTTAACCCTGCTGCTAGACCTAGCGGAGTCTGCCCACCAAGCTGTGTAATAACACCTAGTACCGGACCAGCCAACGTTTCGGCATGGATGACTTCAAGTACATCTTCCAAAGTTAACGGCTCGAAGTACAAACGATCTGATGTGTCGTAATCTGTTGAAACGGTCTCAGGATTGCAATTGATCATGATCGTTTCAAAGCCGGCTTCACGAAGGGTAAAAGATGCATGCACACATGAATAATCAAATTCAATACCCTGTCCAATGCGATTAGGGCCACTGCCCAAGATGATTACTGCAGGCTTGGTACGTGCTTTAACTTCGGTCTCTTCTTCGTAACTTGAATAATAATAAGGAGTGAAAGCTTCAAATTCTGCAGCGCAAGTATCAACTGTTTTATAAACTGGTCTGACATTTAAGTGATGGCGCGCCTTGCGAACGTCTTCTTCACTGATGCCGCGTAGGGCGGCAATTTGAGCATCAGAAAATTCCATCTCTTTGGCAGAACGTAGAACTTCCACTGTTAACTCGCCAGGCTGAGCCAGCTCACGGGCGCGGGCGTTAATCAACTCGAGTTGATGTAAGAACCAGCGATCAATCTTGGTGGATGCAAAGATCTCTTCAATATCGGCACCCGCCCACATCGCTTGTTGTACTTGCTGCAAGCGGTATTCGGTTGGGATCTTCATCGATTGCAAGAGCCTTGCCTTATCTATTCCAGATGTATCGGCAGGGAATTGGAAGATCGCCTCCTTGCGTTCCAATGAACGCAGAGCTTTCATCAACGCTTCCGGGAATGAACGTCCAATCGCCATAGCCTCACCGACGCTCTTCATAGTCGTTGTTAAACGAGGATCGGCATCAGCAAATTTCTCAAAGGCAAAACGTGGCGCCTTGACCACAATGTAATCGAGGGTTGGCTCGAAAGAAGCTGGCGTTACTTGTGTAATATCGTTCTTGATCTCATCCAAGGTGTAGCCAATCGCCAATTTCGTTGCGATCTTAGCGATTGGAAAACCAGTAGCTTTCGAGGCTAGAGCGCTGGAACGAGAAACGCGTGGGTTCATCTCAATAACAATGATGCGTCCATTATCAGGATTTACCGCAAATTGAATATTGCAACCACCGGTTGCTACGCCAACTTCGCGGATGATGTCGATCGATAGGTTACGCAATTTCTGGAATT
>CANIAV010000090.1 GCA_947465365.1 Actinomycetota bacterium
AATTGATGCTGCAGCAGCCGTTGCGATCCTGGAACAGGGCCTGGCTAATGAAATTCGCTAACCCAGCTCTCCTTCGAGTCTTCTCAGCGCTGGCAGTCGTTGCAATTTTTACAGCTGGAGTACACGAAATACGTAAGGGCGGCGGGGCAGCGGCAGATTTTCCTTGCACAACCAATAGTTCGCAAGAGATTGCGATCGCTATTGGGGAAGGTGCAACTGGAACCGAGATCGCACAAGAGCTATTTCAAAAGGGAGTTGTCAAATCTAGCGTTGCATTTTTTCGCGTTGCGGTAGGCGATAAACGTTCCCAGAGTATTGCGCCGGGAACTCATCGTATTCAATTAGGAATTTGTTCTCGGGATGCGCTCGAGCAACTTTTAGATCCCAAACGTATTTCCGGCTTAATTAACATATTTGAAGGAGCATGGAATAGCGAAGTTTTTGCGCAGATGGAGGCCGCCGGTTTTACAAGCCAGGATATTTCGGCAGCTGTAAAGTCGATCAAGTTGCCGACGGGTTATAAAACTTTAGAAGGTTTACTCTTTCCAGCTCAATATTCATTTGCTAAGGGCACGACAGCGCAGGAGGCGATCAACGTGATGGTGGAGCGCGGAGTCTCTGAAATATCTAAATCCGGGATATCAGCAGGAAGTGGCAAGTATCTTCCCCAACAGTTGTTAACGATTGCTTCGATCATTCAGGCGGAGGCCGATCTTAAGGATTTCAGTAAAGTCTCACGCGTAATTCGAAATCGCCTTGAAAAAGGTATGCCGTTGCAGATGGATTCAACGGTTCATTATGTTAAGAAGGCTCGCGGAAAGATCTTCTTGAGCACCGCATCGACGCTCTTAAAATCTGATTACAACACCTATCGCAAATATGGACTTCCTCCAGGGCCCATTGGCAATCCAGGAGCAGCAGCGCTGGTTGCATCGGTAAACCCTGCACCAGGTGACTGGATTTACTTTATAACTGTGTCTCCCGGCGACACTCGCTTCACTTCCAGTAACGATCAATTCAATCTATGGAAGGCTGAGTACAAGAAAAATTTGCGAGCCGGAGCCTTTAGGAGCACCAAGTGAGCACACAACATCTACGCGGGGCGGTACTTGGATCTCCGATTGCCCATTCACTTTCACCTCTGTTGCATAAGACTGCATTTAAAGCCCTCGGTATAACCGGTGAATACACCGCCATTGAAGTAAGCGGCGGAGGGCTTCAAAAATTTCTGCAAGAACGCGGAAGTGAATTCGACTATCTATCTTTAACGATGCCGCTTAAAGAGGAAGTCTTAGAATTGCAGTCCAGCGATAAAGTTTTTGTAAAAGTTGATGAATTGGGAAAGCGAATTCAATCTATCAATACCTTGGTGAAGACTGGTGATGGTTGGAGCGCTACAAGTACTGATGGATCTGGTTTTGTAAAATCTTTAGTAAATGCTGGCTATGACCGCTTTGAAAGAGTTTTGGTATTAGGCGCTGGTGGCACTGCGCGCGCTGTGGCAGGTGCTTTAGACGACATCGCTTCTTCGGTAGATGTGATGCGCCGCAGCGTTCGTCGTAGCCCCGCGATCGCAGCTTGCTTTCAAAAGATCGAATGTTCTTTTCTGGATTGGGATGATTCCGCTGATCTAAGCAGTTACGACTTGGTGGTTAATACAACGCCGTCCGGAGCTGCAGATTTGGTGGCAGAGAATTTATCGCGCAATATCAAGGGTCTCTTATTTGATGTTCTGTATAAACCCTGGCCAACACTATTGGCCAGACGTTGGAGTGATTCAGGCGGAAAGATCATTAGTGGCCTTGAGTTATTGCTCTACCAAGGGATAGATCAACTCAGTTTGGTTACCGATTTAGCCGGCACGGAGATCGATAAAGATCTTCGTTTGGCCTTGGTTAACGCAACCACTTAATCCACAGCCTGATCTATCCAAACGGTTTCTTCATTAGCCTTTTGCGGTGTTTATCGCCCTAGTAGTTTTCTCTTCTTATCTATCTTTTAAAGATCTACGTACTCACCGGATTGCCAATAAATCTTTACTGCTGGGGCTCCTTGGATTTGCAGCACTTTCTAGCATCCAGGGCTCGAGCATTCACCCCAAGAGCCTTTTGATAAGCGCTTTGGCTGCACCCATCTTTCTCAAATTTAGGTTGGGGGCAGGCGATGTGAAATTGCTCTTTCTGCTATCGACTTTCTTTCTACCATCCTCCCTGGTGGCTCTCCTTAAATTCTTAACAGCGCTATCTGCAATATCCACGCTATTGATATTTCTTCAATTATTAGGTGGTAGATCTTTACGCTCCGAGATCGCATTCGCGCCCGCGATCTGTGGCGCGGTTATTTGGTGCGCAAAGTAAGGCGTTCTTCTGCCACAATATGCCAATGCGTTGGTTAACTGCAGGTGAATCCCATGGTCCAGCGCTCTCGGCAATTATCGAGGGCATTCCAGCTAGCGTGGAGTTGACCTCGAAAGATATCGATTATCACTTAGCCCGACGTCGTCTGGGATTTGGTCGTGGAGCACGACAGAACTTCGAAGCAGATAAAATTTCAATTCTCGGGGGAATCCGTTTAGGGCTGACTCAAGGCGGACCAATCTCAATTCAAGTTGGAAACTCAGAATGGCCTAAGTGGGAGAAGGTCATGTCAGCTGATCCAGTTCCTTTAGATGAGATTAAAGATTTGGCTCGCAATGCTCCGCTATCTCGCCCACGTCCAGGACATGCAGATTTAGTTGGAATGCAGAAATATGATTTAGATGATGCGCGTCCAATTTTGGAACGTGCCAGTGCCCGTGAGACTGCGGCACGTGTGGCACTTGGTGCAGTTGCGCGTGCTTTCCTACAACAGAGCGTGGGCATAACTATTTTGAGCCATGTCGTTTCAATCGGTCAGGCGCGGATTCCCGAAGGTACCGCTCTGCCGAAAGCTGAAGATATGGAGCGCATTGATGCAGATCCGGTTCGCTGCGCAGATCCAGCAACAAGCTTGTTAATGATCGCTGAAATTGAAGCAGCGCATACAGATGGTGACACGCTCGGTGGAGTCTGCGAAGTTCTGGCATATAACGTGCCGCCAGGTCTTGGCTCTCATGTTCATTGGGATCGTCGCCTAGATGCACGTTTAGCCGGTGCGATGATGGGTATTCAAGCGATTAAAGGCGTAGAAATCGGTGATGGTTTTCGCACCGCAACTCGTCGCGGATCAGTTGCCCATGATGAGATCGAACGCGGTAAAGATGGATTGATAACTCGACGTACCGATCGCGCCGGTGGTACCGAAGGCGGAATGTCGAACGGTGAAATATTGCGCGTAAGCGTTGCCATGAAGCCGATCTCAACTGTTCCAAAAGCGCTAGATACGATCGATGTAAAGACCGGCGAAGCCGCTAAAGCAATCAATCAACGATCAGATGTTTGTGCGGTACCAGCATCAGGTGTCGTCGCAGAAGCTATGGCAGCGCTAGTTCTTGCCGAAGCTGTTCTCGAAAAGTTTGGTGGCGATAGCATCACCGAGACCCGACGAAATTACGAGTCATATATCGCAAATCTTAGATTCAAGTAGGCCAGATGTCGAAATCAATCATTCTGATTGGCCCACCTGGATCCGGTAAATCTACGATTGGCAAAGCATTAGCCCGTAAGCTGCAGAAATCATTTGTAGATACCGATGATGTAATTGAGTCACGAACCGGAACTTCTATCTCACAAATTTTTGTTGATAAAGGCGAACCCTGGTTTCGTGAACTGGAACAGACGGTCTTATCTGAAGAGTTAATTAAGCTAGATGGAGTCCTCGCACTTGGCGGAGGTGCACCACTATCGCAAAGCGCCCAGAAGCTTCTGCAATCAGTGGATGCCGCAGTTATCTATCTAAGCGTCTCACTTGCTACTGCCGCACCACGCGTAGGTTTCAATCGCGATAGACCCTTACTTTTGAATAATCCGAGAGCTGCTTGGCAGGAGCTAATGGATAAACGCCGTCCAATATATGAGGCGCTAGCGCACCATATTGTGCTTGTCGATGAGCGCGCTCCAAAGGATATTGTCGATGAGATTGTTACTCTGACACAGTGAGTAATGTGAAAGTCACTGCCGAGCGCAGCTACGAAGTCTTAATTGGCGCCGCATGGAAATCTGAATTAGCGCACGCTTTAAAGGGGCGAACTCGCGCTGCGATAATTATCTCCGAATCGATGCAAGAACGATTAGGGAGTCTGGAAAGCGGCGACACCGAAATTTTCACCTTCACAATTGCCGATGGTGAAGCAGGAAAATCAACTACAACTCTTATGCAGGTCTGGAATTGGTTAGGCGCAGCTGGCTTTACTCGTAACGATTTAATCGTTGCTATCGGTGGAGGAGCAACCACCGACTTTGGTGGTTATGCAGCAGCTTCTTGGTTACGTGGAATTGATTGGGTCGCCATTCCAACGACCGTAGCTGGAATGGTTGATGCGGCAATTGGCGGAAAGACGGCGATCAATAGCGACTATGGCAAGAATTTAATTGGCGCTTTCCATAGCCCTATATCTGTGATTATCGATTTCGAATGGCTTGCGACTCTCTCTGATCGAGACTTTGCCGCCGGTTTAGCTGAAGTTGTGAAGGCAGGATTTATCGCCGATGGCACAATCCTGGATCTCATGCGCGGCAAGGATTTGGCGACACTTCGCAAAGATCAAAAAGTCATCGCAGAACTTATTACGCGCGCCG
>CANIAV010000091.1 GCA_947465365.1 Actinomycetota bacterium
CAAGTTGCGCAGGCTCTGCAAGTTCGCGCCGTTCCATTTGCCGTTGCCATAATCAATGAACAGATGGTGCCGCTCTTTGAACAGGCCTATCCCGAAGCACAGATTCGTATGGTGCTAGATAAAGTATTGGCGCTAGCTGCCGAACAAGGCGTTGGCGATGCCCCGGTTGAGAAGATTGAACCGGAAGAAGAGGAAGCACTCGCTGCCTTAGATGCAGGAGATTTCCCGACGGCGGAGGCTGCCTATAAGAAGTTGCTGGCTCGCAAACCAGGGGATTCCTTTGCAACGCTTGGTCTTGCGCAGACTCAATTGCTGGCGCGCACAGATGGGCTAGATGGCGCAAAGATCATGCAAGATGCGATTACTGAGCCAGATGATTTAGATGTTCAGATGAAGTGCGCAGATATCGAAGTAGTTAGCGGTTATCTAGAGCCAGCTTTTGCTCGCTTGTTGCGACTTATTCAACTTTTGGATGGCGCAGAGCAGAAGAGAGTTAAAGATCGGTTACTTGAGCTATTTGCCTTGGTAGATCCAGCTGATCCGCGAGTAATAAAGGCGCGTGCAGCGCTGGCGAATGCGCTCTTTTAAATGAAAACTGTTTCGCCAAAGGTTGAGGATGCACTGCTGCAAGTACTCTTCTTTGTCTTCGCTATTTTTATCATGGCCTGGGTGCCAAGATTTCCGGAAGTAAAGGCCAATCTAGGCTTAAGTAATGGTCAATTCGGTACCTTGATAAGCACTGGCACTCTTGGTGCTCTAGGTAGTCTCTTCTTTACCGGGCATATTGTTCATAAATTTGGCACCAAGGTGGTTTTGTTAGCCAACGCTACCTTGATGACTGTGGCGCTTTCCTCAATCGTGCAAACAAAATCACCAACACTTTTTCTAATTTTTAATATTATTTTAGGTTGGGGAATTTCTGGTTTTCATATTGCAGTTAATGCCCAAGCATTTGATTCAATGAAACGCGTAAAAGATTTGACGATTGCTAAGCTGCACGGAATTTGGGCGCTCGGCGCCCTAACCACATCTATAATTTCTGCGCTCGTTGTCAATCACATTGGACTTGCGCTACATGTCGGTGGCTTATCAATTGCGATGTGGCTTCTAATCTTTATCTCTGTAAATCACTTATCGCCAATTTTGATGAAAGCAAATGAAGATAAGGAAGAACACCTACCTCTTCGAACTCTCTTCTCATCTTTTCGAGTTGATTGGCTGGTTAGCGGAGGCCTCTTATGTGCGGTTTTCCTAGAATTCTCAACTGGTGACTGGTCTGCCATCTTTGCCAAGGAACGGATCGGTGTAAACGCCGGATTAGCCGCTCTTCCTTATATCTTTTTTATGATTGCAATGATCACCGGTCGCCTTGGTGCCAATCGAATTACCCAGCGTTTTCATATCCACCACACCGTTAGATTCCTGGCACTTGTTGGTGGAATTGGGTTTTTAACCTTTCTAACGATCGCCGTAAATATTCCAGCCTCACATAAGCATTGGGCGCTGGCCGCAACATGTATGGCATTTATCTTCGCCGGCGCTGGATCATCTCTAATGGCGCCTACTTTTTATACCGCAGGCAATCGCAGATCATCACTGCCTAGTGCAGTAGTTGTTGGACAGATGGGAGTTATAAATAACTCAGCCGTATTTATCCTCAAAGCCTGCGTTGCCTGGACCGCCCAATTCACTGGTTCGCTAGCAATTGCGCTAACAATTCCGGCTGCGATGTTGATATCAGCTGCCTTCTTCGCTCGCGCAGTAAAGGTTGATTAAAGCCTTTTAGCCTGAGCCTTCAGTGTTACCTGGATCGGCAGCGTTGATGTCATTGATCTGATACTTATTGATCGCATCCTGCACAACACTCTGCTTTACTTCGCCAGATTTAGCAAGGGATGCCAGAGTTGCAATAACAATTGATTCAGCATCGACCTTGAAGTGGCGACGAAGAGCTCCGCGAGTATCAGATAGACCAAAGCCATCTGTTCCAAGTGAGACAAACTCTTGCTCAACCCAAGGAGCGATCTGATCTTGTACTGCGCGCATGTAATCACTTACTGCAATTACTGGCCCGTCGGCTCCCTTTAACTTATTTGTGACATAGGCGCTGCGCTGATCGTTTGGATTCAATAAGTTATGGCGATCAACAGCTAGGCCATCACGACGAAGTTCATTCCATGAGGTAACTGACCAGACTGATGCGTTAACGCCCCAATCGGATTCAAGTAATTTGGCTGCCTTAAGCGCCCAGTTCATACCAACGCCAGATGCCAAGATCTGCGCATTCTTCTTACGCTGCTTGCCTGCACCTTGGTAGAGGTAAATTCCCTTTAACAAGCCTGCAACATCTAAATTATCTGGTTCAGCCGGTTGCATATATGGCTCGTTGTAGACAGTTAGGTAGTAATAAATATTTTCACTGTTTTCGCCATACATGCGACGCAAACCATCTTTAACAATGTGTCCTAGCTCGTAGGCAAATGCTGGATCGTAAGCAACAACTGCGGGGTTAGTTGAAACTAGCAGCGGTGAATGGCCATCTTCATGCTGGAGACCTTCACCGTTTAGTGTGGTGCGACCTGCGGTGGCACCGACAACAAAGCCGCGAACCAGCTGATCAGAGGCTGCCCAGAAAGCATCTCCTGTGCGCTGGAAACCAAACATTGAGTAGAAGATATAGATCGGAATCATTGGTTCATCATGAGTTGAATATGAAGAACCAACTGCAGTGAATGAGGCAACAGATCCAGCTTCGTTAATACCTTCATGCAGGATCACACCGGCTGTTGATTCTTTATAGGAAAGCATTAATTCACGGTCCACCGATTTGTACTGCTGGCCATGAGGTGAATAAATCTTCAGAGTTGGGAAGAGTGAATCCAAACCGAATGTGCGCGCTTCATCAGGGATGATTGGCACAAGACGTGCACCTAACCCTGGATCTTTAATTAGATCCTTAAGCATGCGAACAAATGCCATGGTCGTTGCTACTTCTTGCTGACCTGATCCGCGACGAACTGATTCATATGCTTCATCAGCAGGCTGTGCCAAAGGACGAGAGATGCTGCGGCGACGTGGGATTGAGCCACCAAGGGCTGCGCGACGTTCTTGCAGGTACTTAGCTTCCGCAGAATCTTCGGATGGCTTGTAATACGGAGGTGTGTACTTATCTAACTTGTCATCTGCAATTGGAATACCTAAGCGATCGCGGAATTCAACGATATCTTCAAGTGACATCTTCTTCATTTGGTGCGTTGAGTTACGGGCTTCAAAGTGCGAACCAAGTGTCCAGCCCTTAACTGTCTTAGCCAAGATAACTGTTGGGCGGCCATTGCCCTGAGTTGCTGCGGCATATGCGGCATATAGCTTGCGGTAATCATGTCCACCGCGCTTTAGACCCCAGATCTGATCATCTGACCAGCCAGCAACCATTGCAGCAGTTCGTGGATCGCGACCAAAGAAGTTCTCGCGGATATATGCGCCACTTTCACCCTTAAATGTTTGGTAGTCACCATCAAGAGTTGTATTCATAATGTTTACAAGCGCGCCTTCGCGATCTTGCGCCAATAGTGGATCCCATTCGCGACCCCATACGACCTTAATAACATTCCAGCCTGCGCCACCGAAGGTTGATTCGAGTTCTTGAATAATCTTGCCAATACCGCGGACCGGACCATCTAGGCGTTGCAAGTTACAGTTAACAACGAAAGTTAAGTTATCTAAATTCTCACGTGATGCCAGGCCAATTGCACCCAAGGTATCTACTTCATCAACTTCGCCATCGCCTAAGAATGCCCAAACGTTTTGCTGGCTTGTATCTTTTATGCCGCGGTTATGTAGGTAACGGTTAAAACGTGCTTGATAAATCGCATTTATTGGACCAATACCCATTGAAACTGTTGGGAATTGCCAGAACTCCGGCATTAAACGTGGATGCGGATAAGAAGAAAGTCCGCCACCCTTATGTGAAAGTTCTTGGCGGAAGCCATCTAATTGATCTTCGCTTAAGCGACCTTCCATAAATGCACGTGCATACATTCCTGGACTTGCGTGACCCTGATAAAAAATTTGATCACCGCCGCCGGCATGATCTTTACCGCGGAAGAAATGGTTAAATCCAACTTCATAAAGCGAAGCTGAAGATGCATATGTAGAAATATGTCCACCAACACCGATACCAGGACGTTGTGCGCGGTGCACCATAACTGCAGCGTTCCAACGCATAAATGCGCGAATGCGACGTTCGATTCCTTCATCACCAGGAAAATCAGGTTCTTGCTTTGGCGGAATAGTGTTTATGTAATCAGTTGCACGTAGTGCAGGAACTCCAAGATTCTTTTCACCAGCGCGGCCAAGCATTGCAAGCATTAAGTAACGCGCACGTACTGGTCCGGCATTCTTTAAAACTGCATCAAGGGATTCGGTCCACTCTGCGGTCTCGGCTGGATCGGTATCGACCAACTGATCGATCAAATGGTCAGGGGCCTGGTCGTTTGCGCTCATGGCGGTATCTTTCCATGAATTTGCCGCCAACTTCCCACCCAACTGCCTGTCCATATCTTGATACCCATCTAGAACCCCTTGCGTAATTGCTAAAGGTTCGGTGGACTTCTCCCACTAGAGAATGCTGCAGATATCCAATTAAAGGAGGAAGAACCCCGATGGGGGTAG
>CANIAV010000092.1 GCA_947465365.1 Actinomycetota bacterium
ACTATTACTATTTTTTTAATTCTTGCAACTGCATTCCCATCCTTGGATGGATGATCTTCTGTCAACCATTGAATAAAGAATGGAAGTTCGCGCGATTCGTCAATTTCCTTAACCCCGATTTGCTTCCACTTAAGGTCAGTTCCATCAGGACGTGTGCGGTGACCATCAACTGCTTTACGACCGAACTTCTCTTCAATAGGAGAAATATCTTCGGTGCTAAATACCCAAGTAAGCCATCCTCCGCCTTCTTGAGCTTTCTTAGAAACAGCTTTGCCCCAAGGGGTTTGTTCGGTTGCTGGGTGATCTAGCGGGCAAACTACTTCGATGTACTTTCCATCAAGAAGTGGTGCTGTGAAGTTGCGTGTACCAAAACGTGGGTGGATACCGCCATCAACAAATGTTGTTCCTAGGCGCGAACCTAGACGTTGCACGGTGTCGGCTAATTGATCATGGGAAGTTACATATGAGACATGGTCTAAGCGCATGGAGTTATTTTGCACCATAAAAAGGGGTGGTCTTTACCAAATATTGAGCGGTATTAAAGCTGGCAGGAAAGGTTTTTCTTTGGGCTCTTGCCCTGCAACAAGTAGATATCGACTGCGTTATCAACGCATGCGCTACCGCGCCCCTGTCCGGTGTGGCCATCGGCATCTAGTGAGATGAGTTTGGATGAGGTGAAGATTTTATTGAGGCCCACGGCCCAGTCATATGGTGTTGCAGGGTCACGGGTGGTGCCGATGACGATGATAGGTGCAGTCTTGATGGAAGTTATCTTATTTGTTGTGCGGGTGAGTTTGTCTTTAGTTGGCGGTACTAAATATTGGCAAGCGATATTTGTGTAGGCAAGGTATGGGCCAAAGATCGGGGCAACATCGCTAAATCTTTGGGCATCTGACTTTGTCTTTTCGATGCTGCGGGTGTCGGGCCAATCAAGGCAGTCGATGATGGCACCGGAATCTAGTTCGTTAGATGAATATGTACCATCTGATGAACGGCCGGTGTATTGATCGGCAAGATCTAAGAAAGTATCACCGTGGCCTTGTTGGCCTTCAAGAAATGCGGTGCGCAATTTGGGCCAGCCATCGACATCGTCATATAGGGCAGATGCTGTGCCGAGAACGATTAAGGATTCTGTTGCAACGCGATCATCGTTTTGTACTTTTGTTTTTCTTGGTAGCGGGCTAGCCGCTGCATTTTGAAAGAGTGTGATGATTTTTGATGTGGCCTCTTGTTTATTCTTTGGTAACGGACAGTCATCTTGTTTTGCACAATCTGTTAAGAAAGCATCTAGCGCATCGTCAAAGCCTTTAGCTTGTGAAAGGTTTTGTTCCAAGATTGAAATATTTGGATCGAGCGCACCATCTAGAACCATACGGCCGACTTTGTCGGGGAAGAATTGTGCGTAAAGGGTGCCGAGGTATGTGCCGTATGACTTGCCGAAGTAATTGATTTTCTTATCGCCAAGGGCTGCGCGCAGGATGTCCATATCGCGGGCGGCTTCGGCTGTTGAGTAATGGTTTAAATATGGGTTGGCACTTTGGCATTTATCGATGAAATCTTTGGAATCAGCTAGTGCTTTTTCAAGTTCTGCTTCGGTATCGGGTTTGGCATCGGATGCGTAACTGGCATCGGATTCTTTATTGTCTAGACATTTGATGGGTGCGCTGCGATCGACGCCGCGGGGATCGAAGCCGACGATGTCGTATCTATCTAGGACATCGGGATCAAATACGTATTCGGCGTTATAGGCATAGTCAACGCCAGAACCACCGGGGCCGCCGGGGTTAACGATTAGCGAACCGATGCGGTTCTTTTGATCTTGAGCTTTGTAACGCAGGACTGCGATTTTAAATGTGCCAACTTTTAAATCGGCGTAATCGACTGGGACAAGTAAGTCTGTGCATTCAAAAGTTTCATAACAGGTGGACCAATCAAGTTTCTGACTTTCATAGGCGGCTAAATCAGAGAGTGGTTTTTCAATAGCGACTTTTGAGGCACAGCCAGATGTGACCAGGGCAAATGAGATTGCGATGGCGGTAAAAAGTTTTTTCTTTTTTAGCACTAGGCCAGCCGGCACATCAGAGCTTCGATGGTCAGTAATGGTGCTGCGTTGTGGCTCAAGTTGACCCTGGCTTCCATGATGGCGTTGATCTTCTTTACCGTCGCATGTGGTGGGGTTTTATGCGCATATGCACTTATTTCATCGAGAATATCGATATTGATAATTGAATCGGTGGCGCCAGATTGCACCAGCATTACATCGCGATAGAAGGTTGCGATATCTAGAAGTGCGCCATCTAAGCCATCGCGCACGGCGCGGGTGGCACGTGATTTCTGATCTTTCTCTAACTCTTTAATTGCTTTGGCACCGCCTGTTGCCATGCCGCGACCGGTTGCACCTTTGCCGTAAGCCTCGGCGAGCGCCGCAGTTTCTGCTTCATCGCGCGCATCTGTTGCAGTATTTGCCTCTTGCGTTGCTAGATCGACCATGGTTTGTGCGGCCGTGAAGGTTGCGGCAATCGAATTTAATTGCAGTGGAAGCTTCATAACTTGAGCGCGATTGCTGCGCACGTGTTCATTGGTTGCGATGTAACGGGCGCGGCCGATGTGGCCTTGAGAAACGCGGGCGGCGAAATCGGCCATGGCAGGAGTTATGCCATCGCGCTTTTCGAGAACTTCAGTGACGTCATGTGTTGATGGGGTGCGCAGTTGCAAGTGGCGACAGCGCGAGCGAATGGTGGGCAAGATATCGTGCAACGTTGGGGCGCAAAGTAACCAGACGGTGCGAGCGCCGGGTTCTTCGATAGCTTTAAGCAGTGCGTTGGCTGCAGATTCAGTCATGCGGTCGGCATCTTCCATAACGACTACGCGCCAGCCGCCCATCGAGGGCGCCCAGGATGTGCGGGTCAGAAGCTCGCGGACCTCATCGATCTTGATGGAAAGGCCTTCGGTGCGGATGATCTCGACGTCGGGATGGCCCCCGGTAAGGGCGCTACGGCACTCCTGGCACGTGCCACAGCCACCGTTTGGGCAGATCAGTGCTGCGGCAAAGGCAACTGCAGCCGATGATCGGCCAGAACCTGGTGGACCAGTGAAGATCCAGGCGTGGGTCATTTCTTGAGATTCTTCCCCGCTTTGGGCAGCCTTTACTGCGCCCTGCAGGATCTCGGTGATGTGGGCTTGTCCGACTAATTCATCAAAGACTGTTGCGGTCATTTCTTCTTAGTACTTTTCTTAACCGGCTTCTTTATTGATTTCTTTAAAGACTTCTTTGGTTTTTTAACTTCGTGTGAAATAGCAGGCAGTGTTGCTATGCGGTTGGTGATCTCATGGTGGATTTGATCGATTGTTTGTGTGCCATCGACGACTAAGTAACGTTCTGGATCAATACGAGCGATCTGCAAGAACTCTTGGCGCACGCGTTCGTGAAAGGCAAGTGGTTCTGCTTCTAAGCGATCCGGGTTTTTTAAACGGCCGATCCCGATTTCAGCTGGCAAGTCGATCACAATTGTTAACGTTGGAAAAAGTGATTCAGTTGCCCAACGCGAAATACGCGCGACTTCACCGGGAGATAGAACGCGACCGGCGCCTTGATATGCAATTGATGAATCAAAGTAACGGTCGGTAATTACTACGTCGCCTTTGGCAAGTGCCGGGCGAATAACTGAGTAAACATGGTGGGCGCGATCTGCGGCATAAAGCAAAGCTTCGGCGCGCGGGCTGATCTCACCGGTCTCATGTCCGAGCAAAATCTTGCGCAAGCCTTGTCCTAAATCCGTGCCGCCTGGCTCGCGCGATAGGACAACGTTTTCACCGCGATCTTCGAGCCACTTCTTTAATAACTTTGATTGCGTTGATTTGCCTGTACCTTCGCCGCCTTCAAATGCAATGAAGGTTCCTTTACTTGGAGCACCAGTGATGCCACCGAGTTCACCTTTAAGTGCATTTGCAATATCTGACCACAGTGAAACGTTGGGGCGATCTTTCATCTGGTGATATGAAATCGAACCGATGATCGCTGCGATAAAGCCGGCGATAAGAATTGTGGCTTGTGCGCCGTTGAAGTTAATGCTGCCATTTTCAAAGTTATATGTGTGAACGCCAAAGGCTGCTGCCACAACTGGTGCGATCGCAAGGACGGCAACCAAGGTAATGCGGATCAGTGATTGCACGAAGGCAAAGGTGCGCCCGCGAACCTCATCTTGGACTTCCATCCCCAGCATCGTGAAGCCGGTAACCCAAGTAACACCGCTGAAAATACCCAAGATGATTACGGTAAAGACCGCCATTACTAGGTTTGGAATAAGGGCTAGCAAAATTAAAAAGATACCGGCGGTAGTTAAGGATGCACCAAATAAACGACGGCGCGAAAATTGAGCAAATATCTTTGGGCCAAATGCAATACCGATAGCAAGACCGGTAAAGACTGCGCCGAATAGAACACCGTATGCCGCATCACCGCCACCGAGATCGCCTACGAATGTTCGGGCAAGACCGATTACAGCACCGGCTGCAAAGAAAGCACCGATCATTCCAACAACAAGGCCGCGCACAATCTTGGTCTGGCTAACTGCTTTCCAACCATCGTGCAGCGATTTTAGGACGCCTTCATCTTTAGCTTTCTTAGCGGCTGCACCCTTGGGGATTTCTTTAAGTCCC
>CANIAV010000093.1 GCA_947465365.1 Actinomycetota bacterium
CAGGGCTAATTCGGCGATGGCATCTAGAGAATCAGCGGTGAATTCAAGTTCTACATCATCTAAATTAAATAAGCGCTGATACTGCTTAACCAGAGCGTTCTTTGGCTCGGTCAAGATCTCCATCAAAGCTGTCTTATCAAGATTTTCCACGCTAGTTAAAACTGGAAGGCGACCAATAAATTCCGGGATCATTCCAAACTTTAAGAGATCTTCTGGCATTACATCAGCGAAGATATCTTTCCGGTTCTTATCGGCAGCTTCTTGCAAAGTCGCATTAAAACCGACGCCAGCTTTTCCGCTGCGGGCTTCGATGATCTTATCTAGGCCGGCAAATGCACCACCGACGATAAAGAGAACGTTGGTGGTATCGATCTGAATAAATTCTTGATGCGGGTGCTTGCGTCCGCCTTGTGGTGGAACAGATGCGACTGTTCCTTCCAGAATCTTCAACAGCGCTTGTTGCACGCCTTCACCGGATACATCGCGGGTAATCGAAGGGTTTTCAGATTTGCGCGCGACTTTATCGATTTCATCGATATATATAATTCCGGTTTCAGCTTTCTTCACATCGTAATCTGCTGCTTGTAAAAGCTTGAGAAGAATGTTTTCAACGTCTTCACCGACATAACCTGCCTCAGTCAGCGCAGTTGCATCTGCGATAGCAAATGGCACATTGAGCATACGAGCTAAAGTCTGCGCCATTAAAGTCTTGCCGCAACCAGTTGGGCCTAGTAATAAGATATTTGATTTAGCAAGTTCTACGCCATCTTCGCCTTTGGATTGGCCAGATTGCACGCGCTTGTAATGGTTGTAAACGGCAACAGCGAGAGATTTCTTCGCGCGATCTTGCCCGATTACATATTGATCTAGAAATTCAAAGATCTCTTGTGGTTTAGGAAGTTCAGTAAGTCCGAGAGTGGTGGCTTCGGCGAGTTCTTCAACGATGATCTCGTTACAGAGTTCGATACATTCATCGCAGATATAAACGCCAGGGCCGGCGATGAGTTTCTTAACCTGCTTCTGGGTCTTTCCGCAGAAAGAACATTTGAGCAGGTCGCTAGTTTCGCCAATACGAGTCATGGGTAAATCTTAGTTTCTAGGCTTAATAAATGGGTCGTTAATTACGATTGGATCTGTTCGCCCTGAGAATAATATGGCGGCTTTGTGGACTTCATCTCCTTAACCCCAGGGACTAATAAAACGATGGCGCAAACAAGTAGATGAAATACGGCAACACCGATCAACAGTTCTCGTTCCCCAAAGATATTTACCAATGGGCCAGCTAACGCCATTCCTAGTGGCATCAACCCGAGTGAACCCATGTAATCAATACTGAAAACTCGCCCTTGGTATTCGGCAGGAACTTCGCGTTGAACTTGGGTGCTCCAAAACGCCTCCCACGGACCAACTGAAAACCCAGCTAAGAAATATGCGATGAAGATTAATTCGCGTGATGATGGGAACGCCAGAACAAGTGGCGCCAAGATAAAGAGGCCCCAGACGATTACAGAAACCAAACCAGGGTTTTTCACTTTTGCTTTAATGCAGATAACTGCAGAGATCGCACCGCCCAGGCTAAATAGCGCCGCAGATGTAGCAAAGACGGATGCAGTACCAAAGTCTCGCTTGGTAATAACCGGCAGTAAAACATTTTCAACGCCAATAACCATCATCAATTGAACTGATGCCATAACGATCATTGCGGCAATCCACTTGTAGTACCAGACAACCCGTAAGCCTTCTTTTACTTCATAGAGGAACTTTGTTTTCCCGCCTTCAGGTGAGATGCGTGAGCCCTCATCAATACGCAAAAGAAGCGCGGCACCGATCAGGAATAGGACAGATGTCGCTATATAAGTTGCATGTGTGCCGAGTGAGACCACAATTATTCCTGCAACGCCTGGACCGATAATTGTCGAAGTCTTCTTAGCGATTCCGTGAATCACATTTCCAGATGGCAATAATGAATCAGGAAGAATGCTTGGAATAATCGCGCCGGATGCAGGACCTCCAAAGGCATCACTGACGCCCATTAATATGACAATGGTGCCTAAAATCCACATCGCGATATTTTCAGGATTAATAAAGATAACAACGCTAGCCATTACAGCGCGAAATCCATCTGAAAGTATCAGAATTGTTTTGCGCGGCAGACGATCAACCCAAACGCCTCCGACTGGAGCAAGTAAAACACCAGAGAGAACTCGGGCGGCGAGAATCAAACCAAGAGTTGAAGCGCTGCCACCGGCATCCAAAACTGTAACTGCCAGAGCAATTGGAAATGCCGACATCGCAATGCTGGTCAAAGTACTTGAAATGACCATGTTTCTATATGCCGGAAAAGAGAAAAGAGCGCCGGGTTCGAAATATTTTTTAAACATTTCTAAACCGACGCCCCTTTAGGTAAGAATTATGCGGAAGGCTTTGCCTTACGTGAAGACATAACCTTATCTATAATTCCGTATTCAACTGCTTCAGCAGCTGTCAGAATCTTGTCGCGTTCAATATCTTTTTCGATTTCTTCGATCGTTTTATTAGAATGTTTAGCAAGCATCGTCTCTAACAAACCACGCATACGCATAATTTCACGGGCTTGGATCTCGATATCAGATGCCTGTCCCCCGCCTTCAGATGAAGGTTGGTGGATCAGAATTCGTGAATGTTCAAGTCCGTAGCGCTTTCCCTTTGTGCCACCGGCCAAAATGATCGCAGCAGCAGATGCCGCTTGGCCAAGACAGATAGTTGTGATGTCTGGGCGAACAAATTGCATAGTGTCATAAATTGCAGTTAGCGCAGTAAATGATCCACCTGGTGAGTTGATATAGATCGAGATATCGCGATCTGGATCCATTGATTCAAGCGTTAACAGCTGCGCCATAACATCGTTAGCAACTGTGTCATCGATTGGCTGACCGAGGAAGATGATGCGCTCTTCGAATAACTTTGTATACGGATCAAGGCGCTTGTAGCCATAAGCGGTCTTCTCTTCAATAGTTGGAAGAACGTAGCGGTTAGTAATTTCTTGAATATGTTTCATTACTTCTTGCCTCCCGCAATTTGGCCATCATTTGTTGCAACGTGATCGATAAAGCCATAAGCAAGAGCATCCTTGGCGTTAAACCAGTTATCGCGATCAGAGTCAGCGATGATCTTTTCTAGTGGCTGTCCAGTGTGCTTGGCATTTAACTCAGACATGGTCTGCTTAGTAATTGCCATCTGTTCTGCCTGGATACGAATATCAGTTGCAGTACCGCCGATGCCACCGAGTGGTTGGTGCATCAAGATACGGGCGTTAGGAGTTGCATAACGCTTTCCCGGTGCGCCAGCGGTAAGAATAAATTGACCCATAGAAGCGGCCATTCCCATCGCAACTGTTGCAACATCGTTCTTGATGTAATGCATCGTGTCGTAGATGGCCATACCTGCAGTTACTGAACCGCCAGGTGAGTTGATGTAAAGGAAGATATCTTTCTCAGGATCTTCAGCAGAGAGCAACAACATCTGTGCGCAGATTGCATTGGCCATCTCATCGCGGAATTCTCCGGCAAGGAAAATGATGCGTTCGCGTAGCAAACGGTTATAGACATTGTCATCTAGCCAGTTAGCGCCGGTTGGTGCAGTTCGAGCGTTTACCACGGTCGACTGTGGGTCTTGATAATCCACGTGATCCTCCTGATTGATTACTTCTTTATATGTATTGACCTTAACAATCCTTACGGTCAAATGCTTCCCAAATATCGAAAAATCGGCGCAAAACTGCCCTTGTTCGCTCAGGGCAGAGCAGATTCGTTACGAGACGGTCAGTTTGAGGAGATAAGTCTTTTTGCCATCGGTCAACGAGACTGTGGTCTTACCCTTCTTCAGCAGCGTTAGCGATGGATTTGTTTCATAAGTGGACTTTGGTCCCCCGGCCACAAACTTTGCAATCTTGGAGTCTGCAACTTTGCCTTTCCAGATTGCCGGATCGGCCACTGTAAATACAACAACCTTGCCGAGTTTGACCGAGATTGTCTTGGCCTTTAGCGGATTAACCATGACTGGTGGCAGCACTTGTGTCGCAATTGGCGTTGCTTCAGCTGATGGAGTTGCACTTGGTGCTGGAATCGGCGCTTCTTGCGAAAGTTTTATCTTCAGCGTTGGAGCTGAGTAAGTGAAACCTTTTGCCGCCAACTTAAACCAATTATTTTTTTCAGAAACCAATGTCGTTGCTGTTTTTGCTTCGCCATCTGAGTAAACCACGCTAAGGGATGCTTGGATCGGTGCATCAGTAAAACCGTAAATACAACGAGCTACATCCGATCGTATTGCTAAGTCGTAAGTACCGACTTGTAATGAACCTTTCGAGTCAAAGTGAGGCGATGCTACGCGATAAGAAAGGCTGTTATCTTGAAACTTCGGAGGACCAGCTATGTAGGCATTTGAATTTGTAGTAACCATTCCCGCTACTTCAGAATCACCGATACATTTTCCATATCTATCAAACTCTTGCTTTGAACGATAATCATCCATGGTTCTAAAAGACCAAGTAGAAACATTTGCATAGGCTTTATCATTGGCAACTTTTA
>CANIAV010000094.1 GCA_947465365.1 Actinomycetota bacterium
AAAGCGCACACAGTTGTAGAACGCATGATGATCCGTTGGCGCGGAGAACCAGATCCACTTCACGTTCGCGCAATCGATGCTTACTTTGTATCTGCAGCAGAACATGGAATGAACGCATCAACATTTACCGGTCGCGTAATCGCATCAACCGGTGCAGATGTTTGTGCAGCAATTTCTGGCGCAATCGGTGCGATGTCTGGCCCACTTCACGGTGGAGCACCATCTCGTGTATTGCATATGATTGAAGAAGTTGAAAAAACTGGTGATGCCACCGCTTATGTAAAAGGTTTACTAGATCGCAAAGAGCGTTTGATGGGATTCGGACACCGCGTTTATCGCGCCGAAGATCCACGCGCCCGCACACTTCGTCGTACTGCGAAAGAGCTAAATGCTCCACGTTACGCGGTTGCTGAAGCGCTAGAACAAGCAGCGCTAAAGGAACTTCGCGAGCGTCAACCAGATCGTGTTCTGGAGACAAACGTGGAATTCTGGGCAGCGATTATCTTGGACTTCGCACAGGTTCCAGCACCGCTCTTCACTTCGATGTTTACTGCAGCTCGTACTGCAGGATGGTCAGCCCATATTCTCGAGCAGAAGCGCACCGGTCGTTTGATCCGCCCATCAGCACGTTATGTTGGCAAGGGTCCACGTAAGCCAGAAGAAGTCGACGGTTGGGATGATTCCGTCGGTATGTTGCACGGTTAAATAACCTTTCAACTAACCTTTCTTAAACGCTAAGTGGTTCAATAGCGCAATGTCAGCTCCGCGTCGCAACATTATGTGGTTTCGCAGAGATTTACGGATCGGCGATAACCCAGCGCTAATGGCTGCGATCGCATCTAGCGATGAAATTATCCCGGTATTCATTTTAGATCCAAAGCTAGTAAAACAAAGTGGCAGCAAGCGCTTGGCATATTTAGGGCAATCCTTACGAGCACTTGATGAATCGCTAAATAATTCTCTGCACGTGATGGTTGGGGATCAAGTAGAAGTTTTACAAGAACTAAAAACTAGATATAGCGCAACCGAAGTACACATCAGCGCAGAGTACGAACCTTATGGAAAAGCGCGCGATGAGCGAATTGAAAAATCTGGAGTTGAATTAACTCGAACTGGCAGTCCATATGCAGTCGCTCCGGGACGTGTTTTAAAGCCAAGCGATGCAACCCCGTATCGCGTATACACACCTTTCTATCGCGCTTGGTGTGTACACGGTTGGCGCGCTCCAGCTGCAACACCAAAGAAAATTAATACCGTTGCGCCAAGTGCTTCTGATCGCAACTTTCCAGATTGGCCAATGCCGGAAGGTGTTAACGTCACCGCTGCAGGCGAAGCGGCAGCCCTTGCACGTTGGAAAGTTTTCCAAAGCGGTGCGCTAGATAATTACGACGAAGCGCGCAATATGGCGGGAATTGATGGCACAAGTAAATTAAGTGCACATTTAAAATGGGGAGAGATACATCCTCGAACACTCCTGGTAAATCTGGGTGAAAGTAAAGCCCACGATACTTTTCGCAAAGAGATTGCTTGGCGCGAATTTTATGCCGATGTGCTCTTTAACAATCCACATACTGAAAACGATTACTACGCGCCTCGTTTTAGAGATATGCGATATGACAAACCGGGGGAGAAACTTAAAGCTTGGCAGACCGGTAAAACAGGTTATCCATTTGTCGATGCAGCAATGCGCCAATTAGTGCGCGAAGGATGGATGCATAACCGCACACGTATGGTGGTTGCTTCCTTCTTGGTAAAAGATTTGCACCTGGAATGGCAACACGGCGCCGATTACTTCATGGAACATCTTGTAGATTTCGATGTGGCATCAAATGCGCACGGGTGGCAATGGACCGCCGGTTGCGGTACTGATGCTTCGCCGTATTACCGCGTCTTTAATCCGATCGAACAAGGCAAGCGCTTTGATGAAAATGGCGATTACATCCGTAAATATGTGCCAGAGCTGGCCCACTTATCAGCTAATGAAATTCACGAGCCTTGGCTATATCTTGATGGCTATTCAAAAGGTTATTGCGAACGCATTGTTGATCATGCAGTTGAGAGAATTGAATCGCTAGCGCGCTTGCAGGAAATTAAGGAAGAGAAGCCCGAGCTTCCGCGCTAGCGCGCTTTGCTTCATACATCGCTAAATCTGCTCGTTGTAGTAAATCTCCATCGCTATCGTTACGAACATGTCCGATACTGACACTTATCGAAATTGTCTTTCCATCAATCATAAATGGATAACTCAAAGTGGCTTTGAGCGCACTTGCCAATTCCAAAGTCGCCTCACTATTTCCAGTTGCAATTACTCCAAACTCATCCCCGCCTAGTCGCGCCAGAATCGCACCGCTCGGTAGTGATCTACTAAATCGCTCTGCTACTTGGCGCAAGATGCGATCACCCATTTCATGCCCATACTTGTCATTAACGGGTTTAAAACCATCAAGATCTAAAAGTAGAAGCGCACCTTCGATGCCTTCAAAGGCGGACAATTCTGCGACTAGTCGCCGACGATTTGGCAATCCTGTTAATTCATCAGTGCGAGCCAGCACCTTCTCTTCGCCCAAGTTATTAGCTTGCCGAATTACTAAGGTCATACGAATAAAGGCTAATAAAAGCGTAGTAATAGTTGGTATGACAACGTATGTGGGGAAATAATCGGGGCGAAGTGCAATCGCTGATAAAAGTGTTGGGCTGATAAATATTGAAATTGCAATTAGCGCCGGGTGAATCTTTGTATCGCTAAGTGATTCACTTGGGCGATACCAATACGAAAGCGATAGCAGCACAAGACCGAGTAACCAACCTTCATCACTGAATTGCCCAAATTGATAACTGCCTTGAATTTGCGACCAAAGAAAGTAAAAGTCTGTGACGGTAAACGAGAGGACTCCGCAAATAATTAGCGCAAGACGGGAAGAAGGCCTAGTAATTGCCGAGCTTGCCAGAACTATTACGATCAGCGCGATATCGCATACGGCAAAGAGAAGAGAGAAGAAATATCCCAAACTGGAATCTCCGACCAGCTTGGCCAGTAATACAGCAGCAATTATGGAACTTAAACCCAGTCCAAAAATTGCTGAATCTAATAACTCAATGGCCTGTAATCGCTTACCTCGGCTCATTGCTCGAGGAATTGCGATGAAGAGAAAGGGATAGAAGAGTGAGTAAGCGATGTTGGAGACCAATTGCTCATGCCCACTAAAATCAAAGAATTGGCTTAAAGATGAAGTAATTGAGCCGATTCCCCATGAAGCTATTGCAAGAGTTACGAATGCAACCGCTAAAGGATCATTATGGAGCGGTGCCTTAAATAGACCGATGATCGCAGCTAGAACTATTAGGTTATAGAGAATTAAATCTTTTGCAATTGTGGGTTCAGGAGCGAGAATTCTGAGAAGGATATGAATTATCAACAGCCCAGATGCGGACCACTTGGCGATATGGTAATTTCGCACTGACATAAGTTAAAGTACTTAAATAGCGCTCATGAATAGGGGAAACCTAAGATGGAAAAAGATATTTCTCGCCGCACATTACTTTGCGCAGTCGCGCTATTGAGCGCGGGCGTTACCTCGGCTGCCACCCCAGCAATCGCAGCTACAGGCGTGAAAATCCTAAAAAATGGCAAGGTAGAAGTTACTTTGAAATCAAATAGCGCACTTAAAAAAGTGGGGGGCGTAGTCCGCGTAGATGGCGTTAACGGTCAATCTATTGCGCTGGTTCGCACAACAGCTGCGACTAATGGCTTCACCGCAATTAATTTATCTTGTACTCACCAAGGCGCGATCGTTGAACAATCAGGTAACGAATGGGCATGCGTAAATGGCCATGGAGCAACTTTTACATTGGCGGGAAAAAACTTGATTGGTCCGGCTACCAAAGCACTAAAGCAGTTACCAATTAAGGCAACTGCTTTAGTCGTAACTATAGGTTAGTAAGTTTTAAAAACCTTTTGCACAAATCAATTGAGCCATACCAAGTGTTGAATTAATATCAGTCTTTGAGTTCTCATATTGGCTAAGTGCTTGTGCTTTCGCTTTCTCGCTTCGTTCGCCTTGTTTTCCAACTGTGGAGTATGCCTTTATCGCAGCTTCATAGCTACGGACAGCGGCAGAGTATTGATCAATCGTCGCCTTATTCTTAACTAAGTTTGCGGTATCAGCCTTAAGAGGTGTTAATGCTGCATTAATCGTTGCAATCTTTGCCTGATATTCCGGGATCAACTTATTAGCTTTTTCAACTTCAACCGTTTGTTTAGCGATATCGGCATCAAGCTTGGCAATAGTTGCATCTGTTGCCGCTTTAATCTTTGGCAAGTTTGCAAGAGCTTTGGTGTAAACAGAAGCAGTATTGAGACAGTCAATTGATAACCAAGTTAACTTTGCATTCTTAACCAATGGATTCTTGGCACATTTATAAGATGAGCCGCTGACCTTGGTAGTCGCACCTGACTTTGCGCAGGCAACGCCATTG
>CANIAV010000095.1 GCA_947465365.1 Actinomycetota bacterium
TCTGCAGCTGATGCGTTAAAGATTGTTAGCGCTTGAGATGTCACAGCAAAAGCTAGTTAAAGTCGGCATCATCGGCGGAGGGCTGATGGGCCGAGAACTACTGGCGTTGGTTGGCCGATGGGATGCGCTCTTAGAACACCCGGTTCGACCAGTAATTACTGCAATCGCCGATACATCTGATGCAGTTCGCGAATTCTTCACAAACGCGGGCGTAACCGAGTCATATAGCGACTATAAAGAGTTGTTGGCTAGTGCAAATGTTGATGTGGTTTATATCGCCGTTCCTCATAACCTGCACGAAGAAATTTATATCGCCACAATCAACGCCGGTAAAGATTTCTTAGGCGAAAAGCCATTTGGAATAGATCTCGCCGCGGCTGAGAAAATTGCTGCAGCGCTAGTTGGCAAATCTAACTTTGTCCGCGTATCTAGCGAACTACCTTTCTATCCAGGTGCACAAGCTGCGGTGCGAGAAGTGCAAACCGGAAACCTTGGAGAAATAGTAGAAGTTCGTTCGGGACTCTTGCACTCATCCGATATCGATCGCAAGAAGAAAATAAATTGGAAACGGCAACGTAAATTTTGTGGCGAAATCGGCGTATTAGGCGATCTGGGAATGCATGCTGCGCATATTCCGCTGCGCCTTGGTTATAAACCAACTAAAGTTTTTGCAATTTTAGATGACATCGTCACCCAACGTGAAAATGCTGGCGGTGAACAAGTTCCTTGCGATACTTTCGATAACGCAGTACTTGCGATGCGCGCGAAGAACCCCGGCAACGATCGCGAATTTCCAATGTTCTGGGAGATGAAGCGAATCGCACCAGGTGAAAGCAACACCTTCTTTTTCAGCGCAATTGGTATGACCGGGGGAGTTCGCTTCAGCACAAAGAACCCAGCGGTTTATCACACCTTTGCTTTAAGAAATGGTGAACAAGTCTGGTCAGAGATTCAACCGGGCCACGTTACTAATTGGCCGGTAATCACCGGACATATCTTTGAATTTGGTTTTCCAGATGCACTCTTGCAAATGTGGGCGGCATATTTTGCAGAACGTGAAGGAAAGCTGGGAGATCGCTTCGCGTGTGCATCTGTTGCAGAAGTCATTGATTCCCATAAGGCTTTTGCAGCAGCGATGAAATCTCACGAGACTCACGCAGAAATTTCGCTTTAAATGAAAGATCTAGCTGGAACAAATATCGCAGTCATCGGTAGCACGATGATGGATTTAACTGTCTACGCAGATATCTTGCCTGCAGCTGGCGAGACAAGATTCGGCGATAGCTTCACAACTGGTTTCGGCGGCAAAGGCGCTAATCAAGCGGTGATGGCGGCGCGTACTGGTGCGAAGGTAACGATGATTACTGGCATCGGAAGAGATGGATTCGGTGATGAAAGTTTGCAGAATTTCAAAGATTGTCAGATGGATACAACTTCAGTTCTACGCCTTGAAACCCACACCGGTGTTGCGCATATCTGGGTAGATGGCCAAGGCCAGAACCGCATTTCAATTGTTCCCGGCGCCAATTTTGCTTTAACTCCCCAAGATGCGATCGATGAAGTAGGTAAGTTAAAAAATGTAAGTGTTTTGATTGCGCAATGTGAGATCCCTCAAGAAGTAACCCTGGCAGCATTTCGCACCGCGCAAGAGCTAGGTATCACAACGATTCTAAATCCAGCGCCATATCAACCGCTGACTGATGACTTACTGGAATTAACTGATTGGTTAATCCCCAATGAGATTGAATTTGCAGAACTAGATCATTCTCATCGCGCTCCGGATTCAGATGAAATAATTGCTTCACTTCGCGCCAAAGGTCGAACTATTGTGACTTTAGGCGGCGAGGGCGCAGCGTTAGTCACGCTAGATGGAAAAGTTAAAAGATTTAGCGCAAAGAAAGTTAGCGCAGTAGATACAACCGGGGCCGGAGATTGTTTTATCGGTGCATTTGCGGCGGCTCTGGCATCAGGTGCTAGCGAAGATAGCGCTGTGCAATTTGGAATTGATTGTGCGACCAAGAGCGTTATGCGAAAAGGCGCACAATCTTCTTACCCAAATTTAAATGAGATGGATTTCAGCCTGATCGTAAAATAACGCTGCTGTATGGCACAGCATCACCGGTATGAATAATCCCTAAAGCTTGACCAACTTTAACTTTGAAATCCTCATGGGGAATAACAGTTGTCTTTAAGCCGCCGTGATGCTTCTTGTAATCTGCAACAGTTGCTGCATCCACCTTGGCTTCAAATTCTGCGGCTAAGTACATGCCGGTTAAATCCAAGTGCGGCAAGATCGCATCAAGTACCTGGCAGACCGTCGGAGTTCCCATAACGAGTGCAAGATCAATAGTTTCCACGTTGGGATAAGTCGGAAACGGTCCATCGACAATTGCGATCGTATTTACATGGCGAAAGCGCGCCAAGAGAGAAGCTAGGTCTCCATTGATAATTCCATTTTTTATCATGAATTTATAATTCCCTAGTAATCGCCTTCGCACAAGCGCTAAACTTGAAAAATGCCTGAAGAGTTAGCTAGCCAAGCAGCCGCACTTGCCCGAATCCAAGAACATCTGGAGAAAGCCACCGAACGTATATTAATTGGAATTATCGGCAAACCTGGCGCCGGTAAGTCGACTCTCTCGAAATATCTAATGAGCAAGCTGCCAAAAGAATTTGTCACTGTGGTGCCGATGGATGGATATCACTTAAGTAATAAGGTATTAAAAGAGCTAAAGCGCGCCGATCGTAAAGGCGCCCCAGATACCTTTGATGTGGCGGGGTTTGTATCGCTTGTAAAACGTATCCGTTCGGAGCAGACCCATAATATTTATTATCCAATTTTCGATCGCGCGATCGAAGAATCGATTGCCGCCCAAGGGGTTGTTACCTCAGCAACCAAGGTTGTAATCATTGAAGGAAATTACTTACTGCACGATGAAGGCGGCTGGGAAGTCGTAAACGATCTTCTTGATGAGAGCTGGATGGTCGATGTCGATGACGATAAACGAATCTCTCGCTTGATTTCGCGTCATATTGCTTATGGCAAAGAGCCCGAAGCGGCAAAAGCTTGGGCGAAAGGCACTGACGAAGCCAATGCACAACTAATCGAACGCGGACGTAACCGCGCCGATTTCGTTGTTGCTATTGATTAACTACGTAGAGCTGCAGCTAGTGAACGGAAATCTTCGACCAAGATGTCGATCTCTTTCTGTCCATGCGCCAAACTAATTAGCCATTGCTCATCTAGGCCCGGAGGCGTGATGATGCCGCGGTTAAGCGACCAGAGCCAAGAAAGTTCTGCGACTGCAAAGTCAGTTGCTTTGTAATCGCGATAGTTGCGTACTGGTGTTGTAGACCAAGTAATACAGCCTTTAACGCCAAAGCCAACAGTATGTGCTGGAAGTTGGTACTCATCAATAATTTCCGAGATACGTACTAGCGCTTGTTGGTTTAGAGCTTCTGCCGCCGCAAGTGTTTGTGCGTTACAGATTTTATCTACAGCGCGAACACCGGCCATAGCCAATGGATTTCCGTTAAATGTACCGAAGTGGGCCATTTTTCCGTTTGTTACATAATCCATGTACTTCTGCTTGCCACCAAATGCTGCCAGCGTTAAACCGCCACCAATTGATTTAGCTAAGGTAATTAAATCTGGCTGCACGCCAAGTCTTTGTGCAGCGCCTTGATGTCCGGCAGTTAAACCAGTCTTAACCTCATCAAAGATTAAAATGATTCCGTATTGATCACAAAGTTCGCGAACGCGTTCTAGGTAACCAGCATCTGGCAGAACAATTCCAATATTTTCCAGAACTGGCTCGACAATGAAGCAGGCAATAGTTGCAGAATGCTTTTCAAAGATCGCCTCTAGTGATTCGGGGTTGTTGTAAGGAACCACAAATACATTTCCGGTTACAAGATTTGAATCCGTTACTGCTGTTGGGAACTCTGCATCTCCGGCAGATTCAACCTTTGGCTTTGACGAAACAACAAATGGATCGTAGCTGCCGTGATAGCCGCCCTCGACCTTAACTATGTCGCTCTTGCCACTTGCAGATCGGGCAACTCGAACCGCGTACATAGTTGATTCGGTGCCTGAGTTTGTAAAACGCACCTGATCAATTCCAAAGCGACGGCAGATTCTTTCTGCAGCATCGGTTGAAATTGGAGATGGGGTAACAAAGAGCATTCCAGTATCGAGGGCGGCTTTCGCCTCTTCTACGACAACCGGATTTAAGTGGCCGGCGAGCATTGCGCCAAAGCCCATAGATAGATCTAGCAATTGGCGACCATCAACATCGGTCATCCACGCGCCTTTAGCGGAGACGATCGAGATTGGATATGGATCCCAGTGCTGGAAGCTAGAGGTAACGCCAAGCGGGAGCGACTTCATAGAGCGTGCGCTCTCGGTGGCTGAGCCCTTAGTGTTTTTGGTAAATAGTTGCCATTCTGAGGCCA
>CANIAV010000096.1 GCA_947465365.1 Actinomycetota bacterium
CTTTTAAGCCGCTTCTAAAAGATATTAAACACGTGACTTTTGGTGATATTACCGCGATGCGAAAAGCTGTTAATAAGAAGACTGCGATGGTTATCGTCGAACCTATTATGGGGGAAGCCGGAGTAATTGTTCCGCCCTTTGGTTACTTGAAGCATTTGCGCGAGATGTGTAACCAATACGGTGTACTGCTTGTCTTTGATTGTGTACAGACCGGAATGGGTCGCACTGGAACTTGGTTTGGATATGAAGATGAAAAGATTCGCCCTGATGTAATTACCTTGGCAAAAGGGTTAGGCGGAGGTTTACCGCTGGGTGCGATGATCACTCTCGGAAGTCAATGCCCGCAATTTGAACCAGGAGAACACGGCACAACCTTTGGTGGTAATCCGGTAGCTGCGGCGGCAGGACTTGCGGCAATTGAATTGATTACCAAGAACCATTTAATGGTCTCGGCGAAGAGTTTTGAGAAACGTTTAAAGATCAAATTGGAAGCAGTTCGCGGGGTTACCGAAGTACGTGGTCGCGGGCTGTTAATCGGTATCGGTCTCGATGGCGATTATGCGAAGGAACTTGCTGGGTTGCTGGCCAATCGTGGGGTTTTAGTTAATGCGCCAAATGTCGAGACGATTCGCATTGCACCTGCGTTAATCGTTTCCAAAGTTCAAATTGATAAATTCATAACGATCTTCACGCAATCTATGTCGGAGGTTAACCGTGGCTAAAGTTCTAAACTCAACATCGGTATCAGCACGTCGCTCGAAAGCGATCTCACTAATCAAGGCCGGTGTAGTCCACTCACAATCTGATTTGGTGAAACTACTTAAGAAGGCCGGCTTTGATGTCACGCAAGCAACTGCTAGCCGCGACCTGGAAGAACTTGGCGCAGTTCGTTCTCGCAACGAGCAAGGTGAACTGATCTATCAAATCGGAGCGAGCTCAGATGGAGCAATCTCTAGATCGATGCCGCTGCCTTCTGATCTGATCCTCTCAGTTGAATCTTCTGGAAATTTGGCGGTAGTTCGTACTCCGCCAGGGGGTGCGCAATTCTTAGCGAGTTCACTCGATAACTCAGGGATCAAGAGCATTATCGGAACTATTGCCGGCGACGACACGGTCTTGGTTGTAGCGAAGAAGTCCAACGGGGGAGCTGATTTAGCGAAAGAATTACTCTCCTTCGGTACTTCAAGTAGAAAAGCAACCGCAAAGAGAAAGGCACGTTAATGGCGCTCTGGGGTGGACGTTTTTCAGATGCACCGGCAGATGCTGTCTTTGCCTTATCCCGTAGCGTTCAATTCGATTGGCGCTTAGCACCGTACGACCTGCGTTCATCGCTAGCTCATCTGCGGGTACTTAAATCATCAGGTCTCTTAACCGCGGAGCAAGCAACAAAGATTGAGGGAGCCTTAAAGGAGCTAATTTCCGATGTTGCATCCGCAAAATTTTTACCTTCCGCAGAAGATGAAGATGTCCATAGTGCTTTAGAACGTGGATTAATGGAGAAGATCGGTGAAACCGGGGGAGCGCTGCGTGCTGGTCGCTCACGCAATGATCAAGTAGCAACAGATCTAAAACTTTACGCCATCGATCATATGCTCGACGTCGCCCAACAGATTGGACTGTTGCAGCAAGCCTTAATTGCTAAAGCGACTGAATATGGCGATGCACCGGCCCCTGGATTTACCCATATGCAGCATGCACAACCGATTTTATTTGGCCATGAATTAGCTAAACATATCCATGCCTTTGCGCGCGATATTGATCGTATTCAAGATTGGTTGGCTAGAACTTCGGTAAGCCCACTTGGTTCGGGTGCGTTAGCCGGTTCGGGTCTTGGTTTACAACCAGAAGTCACGGCAAAAGATTTAGGGTTTACATCATCGAGCGCAAATAGCATTGATGGCGTTTCCGATCGAGATTTCGTCGCCGAAGCGCTCTTTATTATTTCACTTGTCGGAGTTCATCTCTCTCGAATCGGCGAAGAATGGTGCATCTGGGCGACAACAGAATTTGGTTGGGCAAAAGTCGCCGATGCTTATTCAACTGGTTCATCAATAATGCCGCAGAAGAAGAATCCAGATATGGCAGAACTTGCCCGCGGTAAGGCCGGACGCTTAATAGGAAATCTAACTGGGGTTCTTGCGATGTTAAAAGGTCTGCCCTTTGCCTACAACCGCGATCTACAAGAAGATAAAGAACCGCTCTTTGATTCGATCGATACTTTGCGTTTAGTTCTACCTGCCGTTACCGGCATGGTCGCAACAACTACCTTTGATCGCGCCAAGATGTTAGCTGCCGCCCCACAAGGATTTTCGCTAGCAACCGAAGTTGCCGATTTTCTGGTGCGCGCAGGCGTTCCATTTGCAGTCGCTCATGAAGCTGCGGGCAAATGTGTTGCGATCTGTGAATCAAAAAATATTGAACTTCACGAGCTGAGCGATTCTGATTTCACCGCGGTGCATCCAAAGTTAACTCCCGAGATCCGTAAGTCACTGACGGTAGAAGGTGCGATCGCATCGCGCACAACTGTTGGTGCAACAGGTGGCGTAGCACTGGCAAAGCAACTCGCTGAAGCCACTGCTGCGGTAAAGGCCACGCAAAGCAAAATATCCACCCAAGTCACCACCTTTTCCGAGATGATGGGGCAATGAGCACTGCTATGACGCCACAATCGAAGGTATTAATCGATGATCTGAAATGGCGCGGACTCTTTTCGCAGTCAACTGATGAGGCAGCGCTTATTGAATCGTTAAAGAAGCCAACAACTTTATACATTGGCTTTGATCCAACCGCACCTAGTTTGCACGTGGGAAACCTGGTTGTTCTCCTTGCCTTACGCCGTTTTCAGCTAGCCGGCCATATTCCTATCGCCCTCGTTGGGGGAGCGACCGGTCTAATTGGAGATCCCAGCGGCAAGAGCGAAGAACGTTCGCTTAATACAACTGATGTGGTTGCCGGTTGGGTGGAACGTATTCGCCAACAAGTCTCTAAATACCTAGATTTCAACGCGAAAGATAACGCTGCAATAGTTGCCAACAATTTAGATTGGACTGCGCCCCTTTCAGCAATTGAATTTATGCGCGATATTGGAAAGCACTTTAGCGTTAATCAAATGCTCGCAAAAGATTCAGTATCTTCACGCCTTGAAGCTGGCGGAATTTCTTACACTGAGTTTTCTTACCAAGTTTTACAATCATTTGATTTCCTTGAACTTTACCGCCGCTACAACTGCACATTGCAACTAGGTGGATCTGATCAATGGGGAAATATCGTCGGCGGTCTTGATTTAATCCGACGTGTTGAAAGTGGCAGCGGCCATGCACTGACCATTCCTTTACTTGCCAAAGCCGATGGCACCAAGTTTGGTAAGACCGCCGGGGGAGCGATTTGGCTAGATCCGGAGATGACATCGCCTTACGCATTCTTCCAATATTGGTTAAACACTGATGATAAGGATGTCGTTAACTTCTTAAAGGTTTTCTCATTTAAATCTCGCGCAGAGATTGAAACGCTTGAAAAATCTCATGCCGAAAATCCGGGAGCACGTGAAGCTCATCGCGCACTTGCACGCGAATTAACTTCACTTGTACATTCTGAAGATATTTGCAATCGTGTAGAAGCTGCAGCGCGCGCATTGTTTGGACAAGGAGAACTCGCAGAGCTAGATGAAGCAACTCTGGCATCTGCACTTGCCGAATTACCACGAACAACAGTGAAGAGTGGAGATCCGATTCCAACTTGGGTGGATCTATTGGCTGCTACCGGTGTAGTTGACTCAAAGTCAGCAGCCCGCCGAATCGTTAAAGAGGGCGGAGCGTATTTAAATAACGTGAAGATCTCGGGCGAGGATTTCGCACCCCAAAAATCTGACTTTTTATGCGGAAAATATGCAGTTTTACGTAAAGGCAAGCGCGATCTCGCTGCCGTTGAATTGATCTAAAAACCACCCCTGCCAGCGTTTTAGCGTTTTTTACGCATAAATATCGCATTTTTTCGTATTTTTGGCCTATGACCAATCCCACTTGCGATCTGGCCCAGCCGATTTGACCCTCTCACCCATGCCGCCTATAGTTACGCTCCTTGCTGTGTGAACGGACGATTTAGGCCGTACAGCATTTACCAGATCTAGCTCTTCCAAAGGCCGGTTTGACCGTGCCCGCGTGCATGGACTAGATTTGGCAGTCTGCCCTGAAAATCGGTCATAAGCCGAAACGCAGTGCGCATCCGTACCTTGAGAACTCAACAGCGTGCCATAAGTCAATGCCAGAGAATGGTATTAATTGCCATTCTCTAAATAAATACTTCAATGAAGTATGTGTAAAACACTGTTTATTCAGTGCTTTGCAATACTCGTTGATTTCCTTTGGTAAAGACAAAATAAACGACAGTTTGTTTGTCTCGTAAGCCATGAA
>CANIAV010000097.1 GCA_947465365.1 Actinomycetota bacterium
AGCGGTTGGGCCAAAGCAACTGCTTATAACCGTGGCCAAATTCTCTATCGCATCGCCGAAATGATGGAAGGTCGCGCTGATCAATTTGCAGCTGAGATTTCACTTGCCAGCGGTGTGACTTTAAAGAAGGCGCAAGATGAAGTTGCCGCTGCAATTGATCGTTGGGTTTGGTATGCCGGCTGGAGCGATAAATTATCAGCAGCTTTTGGGGCCACAAACCCAGTTGCTGGCCCTTATTACAACTTCACCATCCCTGAAGCCCAAGGTGTGATCGCCGTTGCTCCAGCAGAGAATTTCCTTGCATTTATCGATTCGATTGCACCTGCAATTGTCTCTGGCAATACCGTGGTCGCACTTGTTCCTGGCTCTGCCGCAATTGCCGCAATGACCTTTGCTGAAGTCTTAGCAACTAGTGATCTACCGGCAGGTGTCATTAACATCCTTACCGGTTCACATGATGAACTCGCCCCATGGGCTGCCTCCCACATGGATATAGATGGTTTTGATATCTCTGGAATCGATAAGAAGAAGCGCACTGACCTTAAAGTTGCAGGAGCTGAGAATTTAAAGCGGATTCATCACTTTGATGGTGCGATTTCGCCAACTCGAATCTACGCCTTTATGGAAGCAAAGACGGTCTGGCACCCAATCGGGGTTTAAATCTATTTAGCTGATATCGCTAAATAACCTGGCTTAACAACGTTATCAATAATCGCTAGCCGTTCTTCAAATGGAATAAATGAGCTCTTCAGCGCATTAATAGTTATCCGTTGCAGATCTAGGAAAGTCCAATTAAAGGCGTTAACAAGTTCGGTCATCTCACGCGTCATCGATGTTGCCGACATTAAGCGATTGTCGGTATTTACAGTTACGCGAAAGCGCAGCCTTGCCAGATCACCAATAGGGTGATCTGCAAAGTTGGCAGCTGCACCGGTTTGAATATTTGAAGATGGACACATCTCAAGTGGAATACGGCGATCGCGAACATATGCGGCAAGTCGACCAAGTCGTGGTGGTGTGTGGTTTAAATCGATATCGTCGATGATGCGAACGCCGTGACCTAAACGTTCGGCGCCACAAAGTTGGATTGCTTCCCAGATAGATGGGAGTCCATATGCTTCACCGGCATGAATTGTGAAATGGGCATTTTCGCGGCGCAGATATTCAAAGGTATCTAACTGATCACTTGGAGGGAAGCCATCTTCGGGGCCTGCGATATCAAAGCCAACTACCCCGCGATCGCGGTATTTAACAGCTAGTTCGGCGACCTCTTGCGATAGTTGATTCTGGCGCATTCCGCAGAGAAGCAAGGTAACGCGAATGGTATTTCCTTCACCCTTTGCATCTACTTCGCCGGCGCCAAGCCCCTCAAGAATTGCTTCTATCGCCGCAGATAAAGTCAGACCTTTCTCAGTGAGAAGTTCTGGCGCCATACGGACTTCGGCATACACAACGCCATCGCGGGCTAAATCGATAGCGCACTCACGCGAGACGCGAATAATATCTTCGGTGCGTTGCATAACAGCAACGGTATGGGCAAAAGTTTCTAGATAGCGAACTAAGGAACCAGAATCGCAAGATGCGCGGAACCATTCAGCTAGCTCTGCTGCATCATAAGTTGGAAGTTCGTGGCCAATTTCTTTGGCGATATCGATAATAGTTTGTGGGCGCAATCCGCCATCTAAGTGATCGTGAAGTAAAGCCTTTGGCAGCAGTTTAATTTGCTCAGGAGTTGGCACCTTATTTAAATTGCTCATCCGGTAATCCGTTCAACAACTAACGGCAGGCGATCTACCTTGCCATTCTCGATAATTTCAATTGCGCCATCTAATATCTCGATAGCTCGTTCAAATCTAGCTGGTTCATCGGTATGCAACGTAAGCAGTGGAGAACCTTTAGCTATGTATTCACCAGGTTTAGCATGCATTTCAATACCGGCGCCGGCTTGTACCTTTTCACCTTGTTTAGAACGACCCGCACCCAATCGCCAAGCTGATACTCCGACTTTCATCGCATCCATCTTGGTCATAATTCCTGATTCAGTTGCAGTAATTACATGTTGTTCGCGCGCAACGGGCAGCTTTGCATCTGGATCTCCGCCTTGCGCGGCGATCATGCGCTTCCAGTGATCCATCGCGGATCCATCTTGCAAAGCATCTGCTGGATCTTTACCGATAATTCCGGCGGCATCGATCATCTCGCGCGCCAAAAGAATAGTTAACTCAACAACATCGGCTGGGCCACCACCTGCTAGAACCTCAATAGATTCACGTACTTCAAGGGCATTTCCAGCGGTTAAGCCAAGTGGTACATCCATCGCGGTAACAAGGGCGCGCGTTTTAACTCCGGCATCCAAGCCAAGTTGCACCATAGTGCGAGCAAGTGCTGCAGCCTTTGCGGGATCGCTCATAAAAGCACCGCTTCCTGTTTTAACATCCAAGATAAGCGCAGAAGTTCCTTCGGCGATCTTCTTGGACATAATTGAAGATGCAATCAGTGGAATTGCTTCAACAGTGGCCGTAACATCACGTAGCGCATATAACTTCTTATCGGCCGGCGCTAATCCAGCACCAGCTGCACAAATTACCGCACCAGTATCTTCCAAAACTTTTAACATCTCTTCATTAGATAGCGAAGCGCGCCATCCCGGAATTGATTCGAGTTTATCTAAGGTGCCACCGGTATGTCCGAGGCCGCGGCCCGAAAGTTGTGGAACTGCTCCCCCGCAAGCTGCAACGAGTGGGGCCAACGGCAAAGTTATCTTGTCACCCACGCCGCCAGTTGAATGCTTATCTGCAGTTGGTCGATCTAGCGCTGACCAATTCATTCGCTCACCTGAATTGATCATCGCATTAGTCCAACGCGAAATTTCTCGTGAGTTCATCCCATTTAAAAGTATCGCCATAAGCAGCGCAGACATCTGTTCATCGGCTATCACACCACGTGTGTAGGCATCGACGGTCCAATCGATTTGCTTATCAGTTAACTCGTTACGATCGCGCTTTGCCGCAATTATCTCAACTGCAGCGAATGGTTCAATGCCATTATTACTTTGGTTAGTCAAGACGTTTATCTATCTCTTCAGGACCAAAAGCCCAGGGCAGAAGTTCAGAAAGCGGTTTAACTCCAGTATCTGTCATTAACTGCAGATTCGAACCACCATGTTCTTGAAGTAATTGGCGACAGCGTCCACATGGCATTAGATAATTCTCTGCAATATCGACGCAGGTAAATGCGATTAAGCGACCGCCACCGCTATTGATTAGCGATGAAACCAGGCCACATTCAGCGCATAAAGTAAGGCCATAGCTAGCATTTTCTACGTTGCAGCCAGAGATAATTCGTCCATCATCTACCAGGGCGGCAACCCCAACCGGAAACTTTGAATAAGGCGCATAAGCTTGCTTCATCGCAGTTACAGCGTGTGATTTAAGAAGCTCCCAATCAACGTGCATATGCTGCACTCGCTGCCGCATTGATCGCGGCAGATTGCGCCGCTAAAGTCTTTGATTTAATTACGATTTCGATTCCTTTATCAGCAATTGTGTAGCGATGTCCGTAGATACCGGCCTTGGCATCTAGAACATCTGAGAGTTGGCTCTTATTTACAGCACGCCCAATTACATCGGATACGGCGATATCCACGCGCTTTACAACCGATGCTAATAAATACTTAGATGTTGCAGGAGTGACGGTGAGATAAAGATCGGGTTCGGTAATAATTAAGTTAACTTCGCTCGCCCCCTTTTTTCGGGTTTTAGAAGTATTTGCCTTAACTATCGCATCGAAAACGCTATCTACAGAACCAGAAGTTGCGGTGTAGATAACATCAATTCCAAGCAGAATCATCGCCTTGGCTGCCGAATCGATTTCAGTGGCTGTATATTTAACAAATGTGCGCACGTTTTTCTTGCTCGCAGCTACACCTGCTAAAAAGCCATTTTCATAATTATCTGCAGATGATGGGGTAGTAATCATCGCAATCTTGCCGCTCTTGGTTGTAAGCGCTGCGCTATAGCCAGCTAGAAACGCTCCCTCGACTTCAGCAAAGGTAATTGAGGTGACATTGAGCGCTGCAATTGAAGCATCTCCAATAATCGCAAATTGGCTATTAGGAAATTCGATAGCTAGCGGCGCTATAGCTTTTGCATATTCTGCTCCAACTGCAATTATCGTTGCGCAATTTTTAGCAGTTAACGCGCGTAGGCGTTTGGTGCGATCAGCTGTAGTGCCGTCAGTTACTACTCCTTCAATTGTAAAAGTAAATTGGTTCTGCGCTTTTTTAACTCCCGCCAAGGTAGCGTCATTAAAGGCGCGATCACCCAGGCCACCTGTGTCGTATGCGATACAAATATTTGTTGCAGCACTTGCTGGGGCAGAAGTTGCGAT
>CANIAV010000098.1 GCA_947465365.1 Actinomycetota bacterium
AATTAAGCGCGCTGCTCGCCACAGGATCAGAAGAAGTTCTAAAGAAATACTTTGCCGGCTTTCTTCAATTTGGAACTGCTGGATTAAGAGGTCCGGTTGGACCTGGGCCATCTTGCATGAATCGCGCTGTTGTAGGTCGTACCGCCGCTGGTATTTCAGCTTATATGAAAGAACGTGGCATGAAGCGCGTGGTTATTGGGCGCGATGCCCGTTATGGCTCTGAAGACTTCACCGCAGAAAGTGCATCAATATTTGCAGGTGCAGGTTTTGAAGTCTTTGTCTTACCTCGACCACTTCCCACACCAGTTCTGGCCTTTGCCACCCAAGAACTCAAATGTGATGTTGGTGTAATGGTTACAGCGAGCCACAATCCCCCGCAAGATAATGGTTACAAGGTTTATATCGGACCGCGCGCAGATGGAATTGAATACGCGGCATCTCAGATCATCGCACCAACTGATCAGTTAATTGCTACAGAGATTTCCGCTATTAAATCACTGGCACAGATTCCACGTGCAAAGTCTTGGACCGTACTCGGTGAAGATGTGATCTCCGAATATGTGCGACGTACTGCACTGATCGCACCCAACCCCGGTGATTTAAAGATTGTTTACACCGCCATGCATGGCGTCGGTACCGAAACTGCGCAACGCGTCTTTAATCACGCAGGATTTGCAACTCTAATTTTAGTTGATGAACAATGTGCGCCAGATCCTGATTTTCCAACTGTGGCCTTCCCTAATCCAGAAGAGCCAGGTGCCATTGATCTAGCGCTGAAGAAAGCGCGCGACTTTGGCGCTGATTTAGTAATTGCCAATGATCCAGATGCCGATCGTTGCGCCGCAGCCGTTAACGATCCGAAAAATGGTTGGCGTATGTTGCGCGGTGATGAGCTGGGCATAATCTTCGGTGAATGGATCGCGCGCTCACATACTCATGGCAGCTTTGCTAATTCGATCGTTTCCTCATCTGCCTTAAGTAAAGTTGCGGCGCATTACGCGATTGATTTCAAAGAGGTTTTAACTGGCTTTAAGTGGATATCTAAGATTGAAGATCTTGCCTTTGGCTATGAAGAAGCCATTGGCTATGCCGTTGATTCAAATACCGTAAATGATAAAGATGGTATTTCTGCGGCGCTATTGCTGGCACAGATTGCCAGCGATTTAAAATCTAAAGGCCTTACCTTGCTGGATTTACTTGATGAAGTTTGGGCTCGTCATGGATTCCATGGAACGGAACAGATTTCTATCCGCGTCGCAGAAATGTCGCAAATTACCCAATTGCTTAAGCGGATTCGCCAAAACCCTCCATCCCAAATTGCGGGCCGGGCGGTTAAATCAATTGACGATCTAGCCAACCCGCAGGATGGTCTGCCGCCAACAGATGGTTTGCGTATCTGGTTGGCCGATGGAATCCGTATCATTGTGCGTCCGAGCGGAACGGAGGCGAAGATGAAGTGCTACATCGAGGTAATCACTAAGGACTCTGCCGCTGCCCAATTATTGTTAGATGAACTTCGCGCACCGTTAAAGGAATTTCTCGCATGAGTTTTTATGGAATCGTTGATGGTTCAGAGAGTTCACTTAAACGCTTCCTTGCGCAGTTGCCTGGTGTAGATCAAGTTGGCGCCGAAGCGCGTGCAGCAATGTTGGCAACTCGCAGCATTAAGACAACCAGTAAACGTTGGGCAATTGATACAGCAATTTCTATGGTTGATCTAACAACTTTGGAGGGAGCCGACACTGCAGGAAAGGTGCGTGCTCTCTGTTCTAAAGCGGTACGCCCTGATCCATCTGATCCAACTGTTCCAAGCGTTGGTGCTATCTGTGTCTACAACGATATGGTCACAATTGCCCGCACACAGTTAGATGCCATTGGCGGCAAGCACGTTCCAGTTGCTGCTGTCTCAACTGCCTTTCCATCTGGTCGCGCTTCGATGGAGGTAAAGATTCAAGATACTCAGGATGCAATTGATGCCGGGGCTGCTGAAATTGATATGGTCATAGATCGTGGAGCATTTCTCTCTGGCCAATACGGTTTGGTCTTTGACGAGATCGTAAAGATCCGTGAAGTATGTGGCGAACGCGCTCATCTTAAAGTTATCTTTGAAACTGGCGAGTTAGTTACTTACGATAATGTCCGTAAAGCCTCATATCTGGCGATGTTGGCTGGCGCAGATTTCATTAAGACTTCCACTGGCAAGGTAGCTCCCGCGGCTACTCCCCCAGTTGTTCTAGTTATGTTGGAGGCGGTACGTGATTTCTATCAGATGACCGAGCGCCGCATCGGTGTGAAACCAGCCGGTGGTATTCGCAATACCAAAGATGCGATCAAGCAGTTAGTTCTCGTTAATGAAACTGCCGGGCCAGAATGGCTTACGCCAGAGTTCTTCCGCATCGGGGCTAGCGCTCTACTGAATGATTTGCTGATGCAGCGCATGAAAATGGACGATGGCTACTACGCTAGCCCCAACTACGTAACGATCGATTAGTCGAGAAGAAACTGGAAAAGGTAATGACATTCGAATATGCACCAGCTCCTGAATCTCGATCAATCGTAGATATCAAAGCCAAATACGGCCACTTTATCGATGGCAAGTTTGTGCCAGGTAAGAAACACTTCGCCACCATAAATCCCGCAACTGAAGAAGTTTTAAGTCAGATTTCACTTGGCGGACAAAGCGATGTCGATAAAGCAGTTCAAGCAGCGCAAAAGGCATATACCAAGACTTGGTCTAAGTTATCTGGCAAAGAACGCGGAAAATATCTCTATCGCATCGCCCGTATCTTGCAAGAGCGCGCCCGCGAATTTGCGGTTCTTGAAACTTTAGATAACGGTAAGCCGATCCGCGAGACGCGCGATATTGATATTCCACTCGTTGCCGCACACTTTTTCTACCACGCAGGTTGGGCAGATAAATTAGATTACGCAGGTCTTGGCAAATCCCCACAGCCGCATGGAGTCGCTGGCCAAATTATTCCTTGGAACTTCCCGCTATTAATGCTGGCTTGGAAAGTTGCCCCCGCGCTAGCTACTGGCAATACAGTCGTGCTAAAGCCAGCCGAAACAACTTCACTTACCGCACTGCTATTTGCTGAAGTCTGCCAGCAAGCCGAACTTCCAGATGGCGTTGTAAATATCGTTACCGGTGACGGTTCAACTGGTGCGGCAATTGTTAACCACCCGGGCATTCACAAGATCGCATTTACCGGATCAACAGATGTTGGTAAGAAGATTGCCCGCGCGATTGCGGGAACAAGTAAGAAAGCTACGCTTGAACTAGGCGGCAAGGGCGCAAATATCGTCTTCGATGATGCACCGCTTGATGAGACAGTCGAAGGCATTGTTAACGGCATATTTTTCAACCAAGGCCATGTTTGCTGTGCGGGTTCGCGCTTAATTCTGCAAGAAGGAATAGCAGATGAGCTAATTGAAAAGCTAAAGGTGCGAATGGCCAAGATCCGCGTTGGAGATCCGCTTGATAAAAATACCGACCTAGGCGCGATAAATTCCAAAGAGCAGTTACTAAAGATTCAAGAGTTAGCAAGTGCCGGAGATGCCGAAGGTGCACAACGCTGGAGCCCGGCTTGCACGCTATCGGCAAAGGGTTTCTGGTTTGCGCCAACAATCTTTACCGGCGTAACTCAAGCCCATCGCATCGCACGAGAAGAGATCTTTGGACCCGTGCTATCAATCTTAACTTTCCGCACACCACAAGAAGCGATCGAGAAAGCTAATAACACTCCATTTGGTTTATCTGCTGGTGTTTGGAGCGAGAAGGGCTCACGTATCTTGTGGGCAACTCAGCAGCTACGCGCCGGAGTTGTATGGGCCAATACCTTTAATAAATTTGATCCAACCTCGCCATTTGGTGGATATAAAGAATCTGGTTGGGGCCGCGAGGGCGGCAAGCATGGCCTCGCTGCATATTTGAAGGAGGGAAAGTAAATGGCTTCTTCTAAGAAAGCGACCAGCAAAGTGACGCCACGTCTAGAAGTTAAGAAAACTTACAAGTTATATATCAATGGCGCTTTCCCCCGTAGCGAATCTGGACGCGTCTATGAAGTTAGCAATACAAAGGGTGGGTTTATAGCAAATCCATCTCTGGCATCGCGCAAAGATTTACGTGATGCAGTTGTTGCAGCTCGCGCAGCGCACAGCGGTTGGGCCAAAGCAACTGCTTATAACCGTGGCCAAATTCTCTATCGCATCGCCGAAATGATGGAAGGTCGCGCTGATCAATTTGCAGCTGAGATTTCACTTGCCAGCGGTGTGACTTTAAAGAAGGCGCAAGATG
>CANIAV010000099.1 GCA_947465365.1 Actinomycetota bacterium
AAAAACAACGGGGGTATCGATGAGCGAAGATGAAGGCCAAGACGAGCTCGTATCAGAGGAAATGCTCTGGGATCGAATACCGGAAGTTCACGGTGCCGATCGTGCAAATACTTATTACGAACTCTCCGCTCGAATCTTTGCTCGCGGTCAATATGACGAAGCGTTAGCACTTGCCGAAACTGCGCGCGATATTTTCTCTGAACTCGGTGCAACCGAATCTAGCGAAGGTTTAGCCCAGGCTTACTCTGCAATTGGTTATAACTTAAATCAATTAAAGCGGATGGATGAAGCAGCTACTGCGATGAGCAAAGCGGTTGAAATATTACGTGCAAGTAAATCACCGCTCTCACTTGAACTTGCCTGCACGCTAGGTGAGTGGTGGTATGCCTCAAAGAATTTTGAAAAAGTTGTGGAAATCATGGATGAGTGCGCACAAGAACATCTTGTCGATGGAAACCAAATTGGCGCAGCAAATGATCTCCATCTTTTGGGTTGTGCATATCGCGAACTCAAGAATTACGATCTTGCGATATCCACTTTTAAGGAAGCGCGTCTGATCTTTAAGACCGAGAAGGAAGTTATTCAGGTTGCGCGCTGCGATCAGAAAATCGCTTCTTGCTATGTAGAAATTGGCGAGGGCGAAAAGGCGCTGGAAGCTGCGCGTAAAGCGATCGATGTATTTGAAACCGGCCATGACCACCGCCGCGAAACTTTTGCCCTATTTGAATACGGCAAAGCTGAAGTTTTAATAGGCAAATTAGATGATGGGCTAGCCACATTAGATGGCGTATTGCAGATCATCTCTGAAGATGAGCCAAAAGACTTTGAGTTAATCCTCGATATCGAAACTCGGATGTCTACGGTTTTACGTAGCCTGGGGCGCATGGATGAGGCCAATGAAATTGATCGTCGATTAATTGCAGTGCGCGAGGCTATGGAAGATGTTCCAGCGCCGACCGATCTTGGTGATTAAGCTCTATTTTTTAAATGCATTGCGGCCAGAGTTACTGCACCTGCAAATGCGCCTATCGCTGCAATGATTAAAGGAACCTGAAAAACGCCCTTACTCCATGCAAGTCCGCCCCAAAGTCCAGCACCTAAAACTGCAAAACTCATACAAGCTTGATAAACACCTTGTGCTCGACCGCGGTTATCAACTTCGCTAATTTTTGCGACCCAAGCCTTGCCGACTCCATCAGTAAGAGCGGGAAAGAATCCATAAATTGCAATGGCCAAAATTGCGACGCTATGACTTTGACTTGAGCCCAGCAAGTAATAGGCAATAGCAAAAGCACTTAATCCAAAGGCATAAACAATTTTGGGGGAGAATTTATCTGTTACATATCCAGCTGGGTAAGTGGCTATGACGGTCACTGCGCTAAATAACATATACGCCAGAACTACGCCCTGCGTAGAAAATCCAATGTCATGCAAGCGAAGTAATAAAAGAGCATCTGGAATATTGGTCAATTGGATCAAAGTTAAGAGCGCGATCGTGCGCTTTAAAGGGCGCGATAACGGCTCTCGCTCTGCGCGTGCAACCTTGCGAATTTCTTTTGTAGGTTTAACAAAAGTCTCGCGCACAAAGAGAGTCAAAATCGCAGAGATAATGGCTGGAATAAGTGCCCAAGCTGCAACGGCGCGAACATCTCCGTTAAGAAGGGCTAACCCAATTAGCGCTAGCCCTGGTCCAATTACCGCACCAATATTGTCACCGGTGCGATGAAAACCAAAAGCTTTACCTAAATCCTTGCTGTCGACTGAATCTGAAATAAGTGCATCGCGTGGTGCGCTCCGCATACCTTTACCGATGCGATCTGTGATTCGTCCAAGGAACACCAAGGGCCAAGCAGTTGCAACGACAATAAAGGCTTTACCTATGCCAGCAAGTGAGTAACCGCCAACTACAAACTTCTTTCTGCCAAAGCGATCGCTGGCACCGCCGGTAAGTAATTTAGTAAACCCTGCCGCAGCTTCAGCACATCCTTCGATCAAACCAAGGGCAACCGGCGCTGCGCCAATCACTCCTGTTAAAAGAATTGGAAGCAATGGATAGAGAAGTTCACTTGCCGCGTCCTGAGCTAAAGAAACAAAGGTCAGGATTATTAGGTTACGAGTTAACCAACGCTTGATCATTTGGGAAGGTGCTGCAGCGCCCAGTGATACATCGCTATTGCGCCGGCAGCCGATGCGTTCATAGAACGAGTCGAACCGTACTGTTGAATTTCATATAAAACTTCACACACCGCAATGCCTTCATCGGACATCCCAGCACCTTCTTGGCCAAATAGAAGTACGCAAGATTCTGGAAGTTGCGAACCTTCTAGTTGCTTAGAAGAAGGAACGTTATCTATCCCAATAATCGGCAAGCTATTTTCTTTGCACCAAGTAGCAAAGTCAGCAATCGTTGGATGGTGTATGACCTTGAGGTACTTGTCGGTGACCATTGCACCGCGCTTATTCCAATCGCGCTTTCCAACGATATGAACCGCTGAAACGTTAAAGGCGTTTGCAGTTCGGACTACAGATCCGATATTTAAATCATGTTGCCAGTTTTCAATCGCAATATGTAATTTATGGCGTTTGGTATCTAGATCAGCAACAATTGCTTCAACTGACCAATATCGATAATGATCTAGAACATTGCGGCGATCGCCATTTTCAAGTAATTCTGGGTCATATTGCGCCCCGGTTGGCCATGGTTTCTCGTGAGGTCCGACTCCGACTACGGGAAAGAATTCTCCTGGTCCGATCGTGGCAGGTGTATTCATTTCCATATGCGCACTCTAAACTTAATAGAGAATAAACGCTAGAAAGGGCTGAATTCTATGAAAGCTGTATTTCTTATCGCCTACATCGCCCATATGTTAGCCATCGCCGGGATTCTTGGATTATTGCTACATCAATGGAATAAGAACCCACGCAAACTTTCACCTGGCGTGCTCCACAGTGCAGCGACTGCTCTGGTGGCAGGACTCATAATGGTTGGATCATTCGCATCTGCAAAGCCAGATGAAACGCTAAATCACACCAAAATTGGCATCAAACTCTTGGTCGTGCTGGTAATTCTCGCGCTTAGTTATCTGAATTTGAAGAAGAGCGAATTAAAGAAGAATCTTTGGTTGGGCCTGCTTGGATTGACTCTGCTAAATATAATTATCGCTACAACCTGGCACTAATAAATTTAATGAAGAAATTGCTGGGGTTTAACGCTGCCATAGTTTCGGCTAGCCTTTTCCTTGCCCCCAGTGCATCTGCATTTGATCCTGTTTCGGCAGCTGGAGTTTTTGCCCGCTTGGCAGCAGCGCCAGAGCTAAGCAATCCTTCAGTGTCACTAATTGATGTGAGCACAGGTGCTGTTGTGTTTGAATCCAATGCTTATTCACAACGAAAACCGGCATCTACAATGAAATTGTTATCAGCAGCTGCGACATTAAAGTATTTAGATCCACAAAAAGTTTTTGCCACTTCAGTTTCCCTTGGACCTATTCCAGATTCATTAGTAATCAATGGAGACTTTGATCCGTGGATTTCGATGGATAACCGAGTTGCAGTGAAGATGCACCGCACTTCGTTCCCTCGCCTAGCATTTAATAGTTTAAGCGCCGCCAAGAAGAACTCGGGTGGATCAGTTAAGAAATTAAAGATTTATTACAATGACTTATATTCCAATGAAGTGGCAACCTTTAAAGCTTTTTATAGAAAACGTGGAGTCTCAGCTACTTTTGTTAAGGTTACTGAAGAAAAGGCGCTGACAATAGCTGGCGAACAAGTTGTTTATTCTATTTCTCCTTCAGTAAAAGAGATTATGGATTATTTCCTAACTTGGAGCGATAACTTACTTGCCGAAAGAATGGCTCGATTGGCGGCTAAATCGTCAGGAAATGAATTTAACGATAATGGTGTAGCAATTGCCTTTGCGACCTTACTGATCGAGATGGGAATCGATCCTTCAAAGATCATCATTAAAGATGCAAGTGGACTATCTCGGGAGAACAAAGTCACTGCCAATGTAATGGCGCAACTTTTATACAAGATTCATTCCGATCCAGTTTTAGCCAAATTAATAGATGGGCTACCAGTGGGTGGCGAAACTGGGACTTTACGTAGACGATATGTCGAAACCGCTCCGGATGCCGTTGGGTTGGTAAAGGCTAAGACTGGCACTTTAACTGGGACGGTAAGCCTGGCGGGATATGTGCAATCCGGTGATCGCGAATACGCATTTGTAGTGATCGCTGACAAGATCAA
>CANIAV010000100.1 GCA_947465365.1 Actinomycetota bacterium
ACCTGCATGATGGCCATCGATCATCGCATATGAGCGATGCGCCCATTGCAACATAGAAAAGTCATTTGGGTTGTCACCAAATGCAACGCAATCTTCTGCAGTAATTCCAATACGCGATGCCATCATCGCTAATGTTTCACCTTTTGAAACACCTAACGCAGAGATTTCAAGTAGCGAATCATTATTTGCAGAATGCGTAACGTTTACAACACCTTGTAAAGCAGGTGTTGCTAGCGCCAACATTTCGTCGGCCGAGATCTCTTCTTGCGAAAGGCGCGCTAATAATTTAAGTGCGGGACGATTTGTAACTGAATCAATTGTGTCTACGCCAACGTTATCCATCCCGATATCCCATCGCGGAATATAAGCCTTCTCGCGATGGAAGTGATCGTTAGATTCAACTGCGAAAGAAACATTGGGAATAGTTTTGCGCAGAATATCTACCGCTTTTTGTAATTCAGTAGGTTGAATCATCCATTGTTCTAAGACTTTATCGTTGTGCATGTCATAGAGAAGTCCACCGTTACAACATATAGCAGTTCCAAAATCAAAGGCTTCGCGCACATCGTCCATCCAGCGAGGTGGACGACCGGTGACAAAGAAGATTTCGATACCTAAATCACGAGCTTTGGTGAATGCGGCGATTGTGCGATGTGAAATACCTTCGTTATGGGGGACGATCGTGCCATCTAAATCAGTTGCAATTAATTTGGGGCGACGTTCACTCACACAAGCTCAAATCGCTTCAGTCCAATGAATGGTTGTAGTGCGGCTGGGACGTTAACGGTGCCATCTGAATTCTGGTGATTTTCCAATATCGCAACGATCATGCGTGGAATCGCAACCAAGGTGCCATTTAAAGTGGCAACTGCTTTGGTTCCGTCAGCATCTTTATAGCGAATATTTAAGCGGCGGGCTTGGAATTCAGTGCAGTTAGAGGTACTTGTAACTTCACGATATGCATTTTGGGTAGGAATCCACGCTTCGATATCAAATTTACGGGTGGCACTTGATCCAAGATCGCCTGATGCCACATCAATTACGCGAAATGGTATTTCCATCGCATTAAGGAAATCTTTCTCCCACTGCAACAGACGTTGATGTTCTGCCTTTGCTTCTTCTGGTTTACAGAACGAGAACATTTCAACTTTATCGAATTGGTGAACACGTATGATTCCGCGGGTATCTTTTCCGTAAGTGCCTGCTTCGCGGCGGAAACAAGTTGAATATCCGGCGTAACGCATCGGCAATTTATCCGCTGGAAGCACTTCATCCATATGGAATGCAGCAAGTGGAACTTCGCTTGTTCCTACTAAGTAGGCGTCATCTTTTTCTAGGTGATAAACATTCTCGGCGGCTTGTCCAAGAAAACCAGTGCCTTCCATCGCAGCAGGTTTAACTAATACTGGCGGAATAACTGGCGTAAACCCAGCCTTAAGCGCGCTTTGAATCGCATAGTTAACTAGGGCGAATTCCAGCATCGCACCGACGCCAGTTAAGTAGTAAGAACGTGAACCAGAAACCTTGGCACCGCGTTCGGTATCAATTGCTCCAAGCAACTTACCAAGTTCAACGTGATCTTTTGCTTCAAAACCATCCTTGGCAAAGTCGCGTGGAGTGCCAACGTGCTCGATAGTTACGAAATCTGCTTCTCCACCAATCGGAGCTTCTGGATCTAAAAGATTAGAAAGTTGCATGACAAGTGCGTTGGCTTTGGTTTCAGCCTCTGCTCGCTTGCTATCTGCAGCCTTAACTTTTTCCGCTAAAGCTTTGGAATTTTCTAATAAAGCAGCCTTTTCATCGCCTTTTGCTGAACCAACTGATTTGGAGAGGGCGTTCTGTTCTGCGCGCAAAGTTTCGAAATCCGCAAGTGCCACGCGGCGAATTTCATCGCTTGCTAAGACTTGATCAACTATCGCAACATCTTCGCCACGACCTTTTTGCGAAGCGCGCACAACATCAGGGTTCTCGCGCAAAAACTTAATATCGATCATCGTTATTGCACCTCTCTGGGATAAGAACCTAAGAATCTGATGTCGTCACAAATTTCCCTTAGCTCTGCGACGCTATCGCCGACTGCGGGATCGTTGATATGGCCTTCTACATCAATAATGAAATGGTAGTGACCTAACTCGCGACCTGTGGGACGGCTCTGAATAAATGTCAGGTTAACGCTATTTTTTGCAAAGACCTGCAATATTTCCAGCAGCGCACCCGCATGGTCGATATCAATGAAGATCGCCATTGATGTTCGGTCGTGGCCGGTCGGCTCTGGAATCCAGCCTGGTTTTTGGGCAGAGATGAATCGTGTAACCGCCTCGGTGTTATCACCGATATTTTCTGCGAGAATTTCTAAACCAAAATGTGTGGCAGCAGCAGTTGATGCGATCGCCGCATCGAGTTCGCCTTTACCTACTAATTCAGCAGCAGCTGAAGTTGAGTTGGTCGGAACAATCTCTGCATGGGGATAGTTCTTGGCGATATATGCCCGGCATTGTGATTCGGCGTGTGGGTGTGTGCCAATTCGTACAATATTTGTTGTGCCAGGTTTGGCCATTAGTGCAAATGAAACTGGCAGGGTTACTTCTCCAGCAATCGTTAACGGATCACCAGTTGCGAGTTCATCTAGTGTGCGCGCAACCACGCCTTCTACCGAATTTTCGATTGGAACAAGTGCAAATTGGGCATCGCCAGAGCGGACGGCATTAAGGGCCGCTGTCACATTTGCATATGGAATTAAGACATCTGAATCGCAAGTTATCTTCTTTAGCGCAGCCTCAGTAAAGGTCCCAACCGGACCTAAATAGGCAAATCTCTGGCTTTCTGATGCGCTCACTGGTTAAGGATACCTGTTTAACAGAGTGCGCCGATCACTAATAAACCTTTGTTGAATTAAGGCTTTAACTATTTACGCAGGATCTCCCGCGCAAACCCGGGGCGATTGGTTATTAAATTATCAACGCCTAAGTGCTGGCAGAGCGTTATGTCATTTGGTTCATTGACAGTCCAGACATTTAATTTGCGGCCCGACTCTTTTATTCGCTTTGCTAGCGCTGGTCTCTTTCGCAGCAGTGATATTCCTGGGCCTAGTGATTGGGCCGATGAATATCTCGCGCTAAACCATGGTGTCTGATCGTGCAGCAAAAAAGTAGTTTCAATATTTTTATCTAACGCTTTTACTCGTTCGATGGCAAACCAAGAGAACGACATAATATTTATCGCAATTCCTGCTTTTTCGATTCGCTTTGCTTCTAAATGAATCTTTTCTACAACTTTATCTTCGATTGCGGTGCGAGATGGCACTGGATGTTTAGTTTCAAGTAGAAGAGATTTCTTCTCAACTATTGCAAAATCAAGGAATTGATCAAGGGTAAGTATTTGTGGATAGATCCCTTTTAACTGCAGATAATTACTATCTGCGACTACTGCATCGCTATCTGCACACCGCTTTAAATCCGCGTCATGCCACAAGACAGCGATGCCATCTTTAGTTATTCGTAGATCGCATTCGAAACCATCGGCACCTTGCTTGACCGCGTTTTCATATGCAGCCATGGTCATCTCGGGATAGTCATGAGATGCCCCGCGGTGAGCGTAGATCTTCATAGTTTGAGATTAACACCATTAGGCTAAGCGGTATGAACCCGCTTTACTTTCAATGCGCTGCGCGTTCGGCTGTCGGTTTAATCCGTAACGGCAATGAAGATTCTGCGCTTACTGGTTCACAGTTAATTGCAGTTGCAGATGGAATGGGTGGGCACGCCGGTGGTGAAGTCGCATCATCAGTTGCGATCAATACGCTTTCAGAAATTGCACCGACTTTTATAAATCCAGATATCGATAGCGAATCAGCTAGTGATTTATTTTTGAATTCACTTCACACCATCGATGGCCAAATTCGTGCAGTTACTCAAGACGAACCGCAATTGGCAGGCATGGGAACCACTCTTACTTCCCTTTTCATCAGCGGTTCAGAAATCTCATTGCTCCACGTCGGTGATTCTCGGGCCTATCGTCTGCGCGGAAATGATTTTGAGCAACTCAGCGCTGACCACACCGTTCTGCAAGAGTTATTGAATAACGGGGTCATCTCCGAAGCTGATGCACAAGTACATCCCCAAAGATCGATGCTCACCCAAGCTCTCATGGGCGAAGGCAGCCTAGAGCCATCACTTCATATCTTCGAAGGAAAAATTAAGGATCGCTACCTAGTATGCAGTGACGGATTGACTGGCGTCTTGAGCG
>CANIAV010000101.1 GCA_947465365.1 Actinomycetota bacterium
ATGGACGCAAGATGAGTAAGCACGTTGGGAACGTGCTTGAACCAATTGCTCTAATGGATCAACATGGCGCAGATGCAGTGCGCTGGTACATGTTGGCTGCCGGTTCTCCATGGTCTGCCCGACGCGTAGGGCACGATGCGATCAGCGATGTTGTCCGCAAGACTTTGCTGACTTATTGGAACACCATCTCTTTCCACACTTTATATGCGCAATCTTCTAACTTTGATATCTCACAAATTCCAGCTGTAAAAGATCGCTCCATGATGGATCACTGGATCTTGAGTGAGTTAAATACTTTAATTCAAGAGGTCGACACTGCTTACTCTGAATTTGATTCGCAGGCCGCCGGCAAAGCGCTGGCTCGTTTTATCGATGACCTCTCTAATTGGTATGTACGTCGCTCTCGCCGTCGCTTCTGGGATGGCGATGTCGCAGCGCTGGGCACTCTTCATGAATGTTTAGTCACTCTCACTCAACTGCTTTCACCGATGGTTCCCTTTATTACCGAACATGTCTGGCAAGAAGTTGTAAGAGCTGCAGATTCATCTGCTGCAGATTCAGTACATCTCACCGATTTTCCAGTTGCGCAAAGCGCGCTTATAAACCTTGAGTTAAATTCTCAAGTTGCTATGACGCGTCGCGTAGTCGAACTTGGCCGCGCCGCTCGTGCAGAATCTGCAATCAAGATCCGTCAACCTTTGCAGCGTGCGCTTATCTCCGCTGCCGGTTGGGCAAAGTTGCCTACCGATATGAAAGACCAGATCGCTGACGAATTAAATGTGCTTGACCTTGCCGATATCGCAGATGCCGATGGAGATTTGGTAAATATCTCAGTTAAGGCAAACTTCAAAACACTTGGCGCTAAATTCGGTAAAGAGGTCCAAGATATCTCCAAGGCAATTGCGGCAACTGATGCCACAGCCCTTGTAAAGACTTTACGCACAACCGGTTCTACCAAGGTCGCGACCTGGGAGATCGATCTTGATGATCTAGTAATTACCGAGGTTCCTAAGAGCGGTTGGATGGTGGCTAGCCACGAGGGCGAATCAGTGGCTTTAGATCTTGCCCTTAGCCAATCGCTAATCGATGCCGGAAATGTCCGTGAGGTAATTCGCTATATCCAGGAACGCCGCAAAGGCGATGGTTTTGAAATTTCCGATCGCATCAAGGTTCGCTGGAATGCAGATAGCGCAATAGTTGCGGCGATTACTGCAGCTGCAGCGCACATTAGCGATGAGGTACTTGCTCTGGAATTTACCTTCGATGCCAGCTTGCCTGCTGGAGATAATGAATTACAGATTAACGCAACACTTGTTAAAGCAGAATAACTACAACGCCCTTTGCCAGACTGATGGCGATAAGAAGCACGATAAAAGATAGATCCAGCGAAACTCCACCGAGGCGAAGTGGCGGAACAAACCTTCCAACAAATTTCATCGGCGGATCTGTAATCGAATAAATCATCTCGAAGAAGGCGATCAAAAATGAATTCGGGCGCCAGTTACGGGCAAAGATACGCACATAATCGATTATCAAACGGATGAAGAGCGCATACTTAAATAGATCAAGGATCGTAAGCAGTAAGTTAGAGATCATAGGGAGCCAAGAAACTCGTTAAAAGTTATGACTGATTGAAGAAGCTAGCTTGTGCAGCAGCAGTCTTATCTTCGCTGCTTACATTTACATTAGCGGGCGAAAGTAGAAATACCTTATGGCTAACGCGTTCGATTCGGCCGTGTAGCCCAAATACTAAACCGCTGGCAAAGTCGACTAGGCGCTTGCGCTCTGACTCTTCCATATCGTCAAGGTTAATAATTACTGGATTTCCTTCACGGTAATGCTCACCCATCTTGCGCGCTTCGCTATAAGAACGTGGCTGCAAAGTGATGATGTGGTAATTAACATCGGGTTGCGTAGATGGTGCGACTGCAACGGTTGAACCCACGACAGTTACTCCGGCGCGATCGCGTGATGAACGTGAAAGTTCACGTGCAGGGCGTTCGGTTGCGCGGACGGGAGTTGCTTCGCCTTGGGCTTCTTCATCGGTATCGACTAACCCGAGATAGCCCATCATTTTATTAAGTGCTGACATAGGTAAAGGTTAGGGGTGATACGGGCGCGAACCGAGGATTTGGCTACCTATCCGCAGATGTGTCGCGCCATGGCTAATCGCTATTTGATAGTCAGAACTCATGCCAGCAGATAAGAAAGTTGCCGCTGGGTAGTTGGTTAAAAACCCTTGATGGATCTCTGCGATTTCTGAGAAAGCTCGCTCGTGTTCATACTCCACTGGAGGCACACACATCAGGCCGACCAATTTAATCTGCGGCAGATTTGCCACTGAATCAGCCAAAGCCGCTAGCTCGGATTTAATTACTCCTCCGCGATCTGGTGCACCATCTAGGGATAACTGGAGAAATATTGAAATCTCTCTGCCTAACTCAGTTGCAATCCGTGAGAGTTTTTCTAAATGATCCGCCGAGTCAAGTGAATGTATGAAACTTGCCCAACCGGCGATATCTCGCAATTTGCGGCTCTGAACTTGGCCTTGAAAGTGCCAGGTGCCACTTACTTGGGCAGACTTTGCCTCACCTTCTTCGTTACGGTTTTCTCCAAAATTTTGCACGCCAAGATTGCGCAATATTTCAACATCACTTGCCGGGTAAGTCTTGGTGACGGCAATTAATGTAATTTCACTGCGATCGCGACCAGCCTTTGCTGCTGCTGCCGCGATTTGGGATTCGACTGCCGCCAGCGCAGCAGCAATCTCTAGCTCACGTGAACTCATAAGCGAACCAAGCCGGCCTGGCGTCCAGTTACGCCATCGCGCCGATACGAGAAGAGATCTTGGTTCTCCACTGTGCAGATCTCTTGATTGGTGATTGCTCCAACTCCAGCATCTTGCAAAACTGCCATTAAAGCTTTGGGTAGATCTAACGCTGGTGTACCTGAAATTGTTTTGGCCGATGCCAATGGATATTGGGCGATTACCTCATCGTGCAATTGACTTGATACTTCATAACAACTTCCGCAGATTGCAGGACCGATCGTTGCACAAATATCTTGCGCCCCCATCTCGCGCATTAACTCAAGAGTTTTTACCGCTATCCCATTTACCAATCCGCGCCGGCCCACATGAACTGCCGCAACCGCTTCCCGCGAAGTCAATAACAGTGGGATGCAATCGGCGACCATAACTGCCAAGGTGATTCCAGGAATTCCGGTAACTAGTGCATCAGCGGTCGGTGCTTCGTCGGTGACGTTCTCGATAATTACAATACGGCTGCCGTGTACTTGATTCATGAATTGAATTGGGCCGTGGGCCTTTTCAATAATTTCTCGGTTACCGAAAACATCTGACGCTTCGTCACCAACATGGTCTCCAAGATTCAATGAGGAATATGGACCTTGGCTCAGGCCGCCTAAACGATTTGTGAATGTAGCCAGCATTTGCTGCTCACTCGCAGATGGAGTGGGTCACTGCTACTTCATGAAATCAGGAACGTCGATCTCATCTTCTGAAACGAGTTCTTCAAAAGTTACTCGCTTACGAGGAGCCGAACCATCGAGATCAAGTGCAACCGAAATCGGATCATTTGATGGGATTGGATCCGCAATACCAGTCAGCGTTGACTTATCGATGACCGGGATCGAAACCTTTTTAGGCTCTCCCCCATCAAAGCCGGCGGCAATCACGGTTACGCGTACTTCATCACCGAGTGCATCATCAATCGTTGTTCCGAAGATGATTCGTGCATTTGGATGCGCCGCTGATTGCACCAATTCGCAAGCTTCGTTGATTTCAAAGAGACCAAGGTCAGAGCCGCCGGCAACTGATAACAGAACTCCCATAGCTCCATCTATAGATGCTTCAAGAAGTGGACTTGATATTGCAAGTTCAGCCGCACGCGTTGCGCGGTTTTCACCACGAGCAGAACCAATTCCCATAAGAGCAGAACCAGCATCCGTCATGACCGTTTTAACATCTGCAAAGTCAAGATTGATAAGTCCGGGCTGAGTAATGATTTCAGTAATGCCCTGAACGCCAGAGAGTAGAACTTGATCTGCACTCTTAAATGCATCAACTGCAGTTATGTTGCGATCAGAAATCGCAAGTAGTCGATCATTTGGAATAACAATTAAAGTATCAACTTCAGCGCGCAGTAATTCAATTCCTTCATCTGCTTGAGCTGAACGAATCTTTCCTTCAAATGAGAATGG
>CANIAV010000102.1 GCA_947465365.1 Actinomycetota bacterium
CCAATGCGTGGCGCCTTGGCTTAAATTTTTAGATTGAATCCATCTTGGCGTAAAGACCTTTAATTAAATCGGCATTGCTGTCTCGGTTTGGAACATCGCAGACAACCACGCTTATTCCTGACACGGGTTTCTTAATCTCTTCCCGGAGTTGCTCAGCTGATGCGATTGTCTTCGCATCAATTCCCATCGCAGTTGCTATTGCGGCAGGATCCAAACCGTGTGGAGTCCCAAATACTTGTTCAAACCCGGTAACTCCACGTTGTGGCAAGGTAGAGAAGATTCCACCACCATCGTTATTGATAACAAAGATTCGCAAGTTAATTTCCTCGCGATGGATTAATCCGGTGATGTCATGCAGAAAGGCGAGATCTCCCAGGACTGCATAAGTTGCGCTATTGGCGGTGGCAATTCCAAGTGCCGTAGAAATATTTCCATCGATTCCGGCTAGGCCGCGATTAGCAAAAGTTTTGACTCCGCTGCGCGCGGCGCCAAAGGCTTCGATATCGCGAATTGGACGAGATGATGCGATAAACAGCGCAGCGCCATCGGGCAAATGTTGTGAAATGTCGCGAGCGATTAACGGTTCAGACCATGCAGAAATCTCTTTAACAACTTTAGATGTTCGCTCCGAATACTTAGCCCACTTGGCCATCCACTCTGGATCAGCTGTTGCGGTGTAGAGCTCAGGTATATCGGTAAATTTCTTCTCTGCCATTCGATCAGAATCAACTGTGGCAATACGTGGATCAATTACAAAAGTAGCGCGCGCTTGCTTTATCAGCGCATTTACCGAACGTGACAAGGTAGTTCGTCCAATTACTATCACGGTATCAGGAGCTAAATCTTTAACGATTGTTGTCGATGTTAGAAATAAACTTGCATGAGCGCAAGCGCCCGGAATAGTTAAAGGATCTTCACTTAAAATCGGCCATCCCAATTCCTTGGCAAATTTAGCAACATCTGCCACTGCTAACCCGCCACGATCATGTCCGATGACCAACAAACCGCGTGTGGATTTACTAGCTAAAGTGCCAGCTTTTTTCCGATCAAATTTGCGAGGTGGAGTAACTTGCAGCCCATCCAACCAAGAGGAATCTGCGTCGCCAATTAACGGTTCTTCAAATTGCACATTTAGATGAACTGGTCCGGTCTGCAACGCATTCAGCGGAAGCTCCAGCGGATAAGCAGCACCTGAAACATCAGCAAAGTAGCGGACTGCTCTTCCAAAGATTCTGGCTTGTTCAGTTGTTTGATTGGCACCTGTGCGACGAAGCTCAGCGGGACGGTCTGCGGTGATTACAAATAGCGGAATATTTGAATGTGAAGCCTCAAGAACTGCTGGGTGATAATTCGCAACCGCAGTACCACTGGTGCAAATAACCGGCACCGGACGTTCTGTCGCTTTCGCTAAACCAAGGGCATAAAAAGCAGCAGTACGTTCATCGATACGAATATGTAATTTAATCAAACCTAGATCTTGAGCGGTTACTAAAGCTAGCGATAATGGTGCATTACGTGACCCTGGTGAGATAACCGCATCGGTGATTCCTGCTTCAAGGATTTGACGCACAATCACGCGGGCAAGTTTGGTGGCTTGGTTCATGCGATTAGCCCCCAAGTCTTCATGAGGCGATCTTGCCACCATTTATATCTATCTGGTGAAACTTCTAATCCGTCAAAGTTTGGCTCAATCCGCTTTACTTCAATTTCTCCGTTAACGATCGGCAAGGAGCCAACGTTTGCTGAAAGTAGAGATCCAGTGGCAAGTCCGCAATCAAAGTTGATTTCTCCAAAGGATGCTGCCAGTGCCAACCCGTGGGAAATTCCAACAGCGCTTTCCAGCGCGCTGGAAACGACGATCGGTAATTTATGATGCTGTGCCAATTTATGAGCACGAGCAATTCCACCAAGTGGTTGCACTTTCAGCGCCAAGATATCAATAGCGTCACTTAAATCAACTTTAAATGGATCTGCTGATTTTCTTAGGACTTCATCGCCGGCGATCGGAATATTTACTTTTAACTTTGCCTTAAGTTCACGCAGCTCTTCTACGCTCTGGCAGGGTTGCTCCACGTATTCAATGGCTCCAATATTTTCGTAGATCGCGCGCAAGTTGGTAATTGCAGTTGCAACGCTCCAACTGCCGTTTACATCGATACGCAATTTAGCGTTTGGGCGGAGTGATTTAACTTTGGCAAGGCGAGCAATATCTTCACTTAAGTTTTCGCCCACTTTTACCTTAAAAGTATTTACACCCGGAAATGTTTCAATAATTCTTTCGAGATCACTTGGCGCATTTAACGCAGGAATAGTTCCATTTACCTTTACCTTGCTGCGATTTAGTTCTGGCCAAGGCTTGGTCGCCGCCTCAATTGCCGAAAGTAACCAAGGCACGCATTCACTCGGTTGGTATTCAACGAATGGAGAAAATTCTCCCCAACCAGATTCGCCTTTAAAGAGCGCAACTTCGCGAATATTGATACCCCGGAAATTGGTCTTGGTCGCCAGCGCAACCACGCGCATCGTGGAGAAGAGTTCAAGCGACATATTTATTTAGCCAAAGTTAGGGACGCTTTGGAAATTTACCAAAATCAGGTGCGCGCTTTTCTTTGTAAGCATCGCGACCTTCTTGGCCCTCTTCGCTTAAGTAAAAGAGCAAAGTTGCATCGCCCGCTAATTGCTGAATTCCAGCTAAGCCATCATCGGCTGCGTTCATTGAAGATTTCAGTAACCGTAGCGCAAGTGGAGAATTACGTAACATCTCGCGGCACCAAGAAACAGTTTCAGCCTCTAACTCTTTTAAAGGAACAACGGTATTAACAAGGCCCATGGCGAGCGCTTCTTGCGCATCGTATTGACGAGTCATAAACCAGATCTCGCGAGCCTTCTTCTGTCCAACACTCGCCGCAAGTAAACCTGAACCGTAACCACCATCGAATGAACCAACCATCGGACCGGTCTGACCAAACTTGGCGTTATCTGCAGCAATTGTTAAATCACAAACAACGTGCAGAACGTGTCCACCACCGATTGCCCAGCCAGAAACCATTGCGATAACTGGTTTAGGTGTGCGACGGATTTGAATCTGCAGATCTAAAACATTTAAGCGGCCGATACCTTTTTGGGCAAGCCGATCATCGCCGAGGTATCCATCATCTCCGCGCACGCTGATATCTCCGCCAGAACAGAATGCTTCATCACCAGTGCCGGTAAAGATAATTACGCCGACATCAGAGTTATCACGCGCTAGCGAGAAAGCTTCTTGCAATTCAATAATCGTTTGCGGACGAAATGCGTTACGTACTTCTGGGCGGTTGATTGCAATCTTGGCCATGCCGTCACCAACTTGATAGGTGATATCTGTAAATTTCTCGCCACCTGCGCCTGTTGTCCAGGCAGGGATGGCACGGTTGCCAAATTCACGCTTGATCGGCTTGCTCACGATTCCTCCATCGACGACTACGAGCGATAGCCTACGCGTGCAATGGAGATGTCGTCACAACGAGAGATTTGCGCGATCGATCCCACATGGACCCTCGCGCAATTGCGCGCGCACCTGGATAAAGCCATCAAAGGTGAAGGCCCAGCGCTGACCTTGGCTCCAATTTCTGCCAAGGCCGTCCCATCTCAAATCGCTCTTGTCGTTTCAACTAGCGGATCCACGGGGGATGCAAAAGAAGTAGGACTTTCTGCAGCAGCGCTGTTGGCTAGTGCCAGAGCTACCAATAATTTCTTTGCCGCCAAAGCCGGCCAAACTTGGTCGCTTTTATTGCCGCTAACTCATATCGCTGGCATCAATGTATTAATGCGTAGCTTAGAACTTGGAACAACTGCGATCGATGCCAGGCAAATAACGGGCGCTTATCCATATGCAGATTTCACGGCGATTGTTCCGACCCAACTCTTCCGTTCGTTAAATGGTGATAGCCATTTACTAGAACACTTACTTTCCGCGAAAGCGGTTCTTGTCGGTGGCGCAGCGCTAGATAACAAATTAGCCGACCAGGCGCGCGATGCTGGTATCAATATTGTGGAAAGTTACGGAATGACTGAAACTTGTGGCGGATGCATTTATGACGGCGTAGCAATTGGCGATACTTCAATTGCAATTGATCAAGATGGTTTGATTAAGATTTCTAGTGCGATGCTTGCCACCACATATTTAAATAATCCATCTAGTTGGAGC
>CANIAV010000103.1 GCA_947465365.1 Actinomycetota bacterium
AAAGCCGAAAGCAAGAGTTAAGAGCCTTCTCAGGTAGGCTCTACTTATTAACTTTTCTTAACTATAACCAGCAATACCTAGCGAGAGGCGCGAAGAATGGTGACCGGCCCAGGAGGAATAGCGACGATAATTGCTGCTTGCTCACTGCTGGTGATAGCCATCGCCATCTCTTACGCGGTGATTCGGATTGGTCGCTTTATTGATGAGGCAAAGAGCTCTCTAAAGACCATGACCGATGAGACCGCTCCGCTAATTCATGAATCAACTAGAACCGTTGAATTGATCAATAGTCCACTCGAAAGTTTTGCTCGTATTACCAAGAATGTTGAAGATGTAACAAGCAAAGTTGCTGATGCAACAACCGGTTTTATGGATAAGAGTGGACCTGCGGTAAAGGTGGCGGGTGCTCTCATCAGCGCAGCAAATATGAAGAAGGCGCGTTCCAAAAAGAAGAAGAAGGCTGAGTGAAACCAGAAAGTGGAATCCGCCGAGATCCGTTCGCGCTGGCTGCGCTTCTTTGAAAGTGATAACCGCGAAGGTTTAAAACATACCGTGGTGCCATCGGCATCTTTGATTGCAGATGACCCGAACTTGTTGTTGGTAAATGCCGGAATGGTTCCATTCAAACCTTATTTCTTAGGTGAAGTAACCCCGCCTTACAAGCGCGCTACATCGGTACAAAAATGTGTGCGTACCTTAGATATCGATGAAGTTGGAAAGACTACTCGCCATGCATCCTTCTTTCAGATGTGCGGAAATTTCTCTTTTGGAGATTACTTTAAAGAAGGCGCAATTTCTCTAGCTTGGGATTTATTAACCAGACCAATCGCCGATGGTGGTTATGGTTTTCCAGAAGATAAATTATGGGTAACTGTTTATCTAACTGATGATGAGGCGGCCGATATTTGGCATAAGAAGATCGGGATCCCAAAGGAGCGAATTCAACGCCGCGATATGGCCGATAACTTCTGGTCGATGGGCGTACCAGGGCCATGTGGTCCATGTTCGGAAATTTACTTCGATCGAGGTCCCGCATACGGAGTCGATGGAGGACCAATAGCTGATGAGAATCGCTATCTAGAAATTTGGAACTTAGTCTTTATGCAGAACGAACGTGGCGCCGGTGGCGATAAGAATGGTTATCCAATTCTTGGTGAGCTTCCAGCCAAGAGCATTGATACCGGCTTAGGACTTGAGCGAACCGCAGCTTTATTGCAAGGTGTAGAAAATATCTACGAGATCGATACGACGATGCAGATATTAAACCGCGCCATGGATCTAACCGGTGTTAAGTATGGTGCTAACGAGAAATCTGATATCGCACTGCGCGTTATTGCAGATCATGCACGAACATCGGCAATGTTAATTGGTGATGGCGTAACCCCAGGCAATGAAGGCCGCGGTTACGTTCTGCGTCGCATGATGCGCCGCACCATCAGAAATATGCGCCTGCTCGGCACAAATGATCCGATTATGTCCGAACTAACAGTGGCGGCAATTGGTGCCATGGGGCCGCAATATCCAGAGCTAATTAGCGATTCCAAACGTATTCTTGCGGTATCTGTGTCCGAAGAAGAATCTTTCTTGCAAACTTTAAAGAGCGGTACGCAAATCTTCGATCTTGCTTCAACGCAACTGAAGAAAGAGAAGAAGAAGATTTTGCCGGGGGATGAGGTATTTAAACTTCACGATACTTACGGCTTCCCATTTGATCTAACCTTGGAAATGGCACGCGAAGAGGGCCTAGAAGTAGATGAAGCTGGCTTTACTCGTTTAATGAAAGAACAGCGCGATCGCGCAAAAGCTGATGCTAAGGCTAAGAAGAGCGGCCACACCGACTTAAGTGAGTATAAGAAGATCGCCGACGCTAATGGGGCTAGCGAATTTATTGGCTATAGCCACATCAGATCTGAATCAAAAGTAAATGGAATTCTCGTCGACGGTATAAGTGTTAAGAGCGCCAGCGCAGGTGTTGATGTAGAGATCGTCCTTGATCGCACACCTTTCTATGCTGAAGGCGGCGGGCAGTTAGCAGATGGCGGAAAGATAACTTTAGCCAACGGTACGGTCGTAGAAATTGATGATGTGCAATCACCTGTAAAGGGTTTATCTGTGCATCGCGGTCGGGTACTTTCTGGTGAAGTATCTATCGGTGATGATGGTTTAGCTGAAATTGATAATGAGAGACGTAACGCGATATCTCGCGCACATACTGCAACCCATATGGTTCATAAAGCGTTCCGTGAATTATTAGGCGAGACTGCCACCCAAGCAGGTTCCGAGAATTCTCCGGGTCGCTTCCGCTTTGATTTTCCCTCAACTGGCGCAGTCCCAGAAAGTGTTTTAAATGATGTCGAATCACGAGTGAACACTTTATTGCTGGACGACTTAGAAGTTAGTGCAGAAGTAATGACGCAAGATGCCGCTAAGAAGATCGGTGCCATGGCGCTCTTCGGCGAGAAATACGGTGATCAAGTACGTGTGGTCAGCGTTGGAGATTGGGCGCGCGAACTCTGTGGAGGCACTCACGTTGCTAGATCTGGACAACTTGGCGTTGTAAAACTACTCAGCGAATCTTCTATCGGCGCAGGTGTGCGTCGCGTGGAAGCACTTGTTGGGGTAGATGCCTATCGCTTCTTAGCGCGCGAACATATCTTGTTAAATTCTCTGACCAGCCTGATCAAAGGCTCACGCGCTGAAGAGTTACCTGAGAAAATCTCTGATCTTTTGATAAAGATGAAAGAGATCGAGAAAGAGCTCGCTGCGGTTCGTTCAGCGGCTGCGATGTCGGATCTCTCATCGGTTGCAGCTAAAGCGCAAGAATTAAATGGAACTACTGTGATTGCAACGCAGATCGGCGATGGAATAGTCGCCGAAGATCTACGCAAAATCGCTTTAGATCTACGTGCGCGCAGCGCTGATTCGGTTGTGGTTCTAGTCAGCGTCGTTGAAGGTAAACCTGTATTGGTCGCCGCAGTCAGCGATGCCGCGCGCGCCAAAGGTATTAAGGCTGGTGCGCTAGTAAAGATTGGTTCCACAATTCTCGGCGGAGGCGGAGGCGGTAAGGATGACTTTGCCCAAGGTGGCGGAACTTCTATCGCTGATGTTGCAGCGGCGTTAGCAGCAATTACTAAGGCGCTGTCAGGTAATTGATGGCGCGTATCGGCCGTCGAATCGCTTTCGACTATGGCGATGTGCGTATCGGTGTCGCCATTTGTGATCCAGATGGAATTCTAGCTACACCAATAGCAACGTTGCAGAGCAAGGCTCCGTCGCTAAAAACGGAGATTGCCAAGTTGCTTGAAGAGTACGAGCCCGTCAAGGCCTACGTCGGAAATCCCAAATTGTTAAATGGATCCGATGGCAGCGCTGTGGCTAAAGTTTTAGAATTCACTGAATTTCTAACTTCTAATTTTGATCTGCCAATTACCTTAGTTGATGAGCGCCTTTCCACAGTTACCGCTGCTAAAAAACTGCGCGAGTCAGGTATTGATGCCAAAGGTGCAAAATCTCTAATCGATGCTGCAGCAGCTGTTGCGATCCTGGAGCAGGGCCTGGCTAATGAAGTTCGCTAACCCAGCTCTACTTCGAGTTTTCTCAGCGCTGGCAGTTGTTGCAATGTTTACAGCTGGAGTGCATGAAATGCGTAAGGGTGGCGGAGCAGCGGCAGATTTTCCTTGTACGACCGATAGTTCGCAAGAGATTGCAATCGCGATAGGGGAAGGTGCAACTGGAACCGAGATCGCACAAGAGCTATTTCAAAAGGGAGTTGTCAAATCTAGCGTTGCATTTTTCCGCGTTGCGGTAGGAGATAAACGTTCCCAGAGGATTGCGCCGGGAACTCACCGTATTCAATTGGGAATTTGTTCTCAGGATGCGCTCGAGCAACTTTTAGATCCCAAACGCATCTCCGGCTTGATTAACATATTTGAAGGCGCATGGAATAGCGAAATTTTTGCGCAGATGGAGGCCGCCGGTTTTACAAGCCAGGATATTTCGGCAGCTGTAAAGTCGATCAAGTTGCCGACGGGTTATAAAACTTTAGAAGGTTTACTCTTTCCAGCTCAATATTCATTTGCTA
>CANIAV010000104.1 GCA_947465365.1 Actinomycetota bacterium
GAAAGTGGTCTGACGCCAGTAGTGCTTGCTTCGCAAGATCCTCCGGAAGATCCAAAGATTATCTTTCATCGCCAACCATCGGCTCCTGATACGCAGTTACAAGTTGCAGATTTAGAAACGAATTCACTGCTTTCTGCCAAGATTTTTTGGGTGAGTGCGTGTGCGCTCTCCCAGGCGCCAACATCTGAGAGCATATTTAAATGGCTAGAACAACGTGCCAGAGCGAGCCAGACAATTATTGATTTAGATTACCGACCTTCTTTTTGGAGAGATGTCGCTACTGCGCGCAACGCAGCGCAAAGAGCGATCGCAAATTGCACAATCGCAATTGGAAATATAGCTGAATGTGATGTGGCTCTTGGGATTAGGGATCCTCATAAGGCAGCGCAAGATCTGCTCGATCGTGGGGTGGCTTTAGCGATCGTCAAAATGGGCGGCGATGGAGTAATGCTGGCAAATAAAGATGAGATCCACGTTATTAAACCGCTGCCGATTAAGTTGGTATGTGGACTTGGCGCAGGAGATGCTTTTGGCGGCGCCCTTGTGCACGGGTTACTTAGCGGGTGGGGCCTGAAACAAATCGGAGAATTTGCAAATGGCGCTGGTGCCTATTTAGCTTCTGAGTTAATGTGCTCCGATGCGATGCCAACTGTTGACATCCTCAATAGCTTTATTAGCGCAGGAGGTAAGCGGTAATGACGCTCGACCGTAAGCGCTATCACGAATTAATTGAAGCCCGGATTACCAACCCATTATCGCTGCAAAAAGCGTTAAAGAAGCGGGCGCGTCGAACCGTTGCCGGCAAAGATGGAAAATTGATGTTACTTGCCGCAGATCACACAGCCCGCGGAATAATTGCAGCGGGAAATAATCCGGCAGCAATCGCAGATCGTTATATTTTGTTAGATAAATTAATTCGTGGATTATCTATTGCCGGAGTAGATGGCGTCATGGCAAGTGCCGATATCTTGGAAGAGTTAGCTTGGCTCGGCGCGCTCGAAGAAAAGGTTGCGATCGGCACCATGAACCGCGGTGGAATTATTGGTGCATCATGGGAGCTAGATGATCGCCTAACTGCCTACGATGCCGAACATATAAAGAGCATGGGCTTAGATGGCGGAAAGACGTTATTGCGAATTGATGAGACCGATCCTGGTGTGGCAAGAACTATCGAAATGGTTGCTCAAGTCACCACACAGCTGGCTGATCTAGAGCTAGTTTCGATGATCGAACCACTTCCATATATGAAGAACGCCGATGGGCGAGCGATTCTAGATCCATCTGAAGAGAAGTTGATAAAGGTAGTTTCAATCGCATCTGCCCTTGGTTCATCTTCGGCATTTACCTGGTTAAAGATTCCAGCGCCGGCAAATCCCGAGAAAGTCGCTGCCGCAACTAGTTGTCCAATTTTATTGTTGGGTGGAGATCCCGGCAGCAATTGGGAAGAAGTCTTTGCCAAATGGGAAGCAGCACTTAAAGTTCCAAATATCCGTGGCTTGGTTCCGGGTCGTGCGTTACTGTTTGGAGAAGATTTAAGTGTGGAAGAAGCGGTAACGCGCGCAGCAAAAATGGTTAGAAAAGGGTAGCGATGAGTTGGTATAAACCAGCAGGATCACTTGCAACTGCTGAATCTGAGATTTCCTTATCGCCAAAAGATGCCGGGTGGGAATTTTGTGGTTTCTACACCTATAACTTTGCCAAGACTGCTGAAGTAAAGGCTGAACTTAAAGGACGCGAAGGCATACTGCTTCCATTATCTGCTCAAGATGTAAAGGTAGAAGTAGATGGCCAGTCCTTTACATTGAAAGGTCGCACCGGAGTCTTTGCTGCGGTTTCCGACTGGATCTACCTTCCAGTTAACTCATCGGTGAAATTCTCTGGAAAATCTGGCGAAGTTGCGCTGCTGACTGCAGAAGCTAGTGAAATATTCCCAGTTTGCTACACACCAGCTGAAAGCGTCTCGGTTGAAGTTCGCGGCTCTGGTAAAGCCACCCGCCAAGTAAATAACATTGCAACTCCAACAAGTTTTACCGCTTGCCACAAGATCTTGGTCTGTGAAGTAATTACGCCAGGTGGAAATCTCTCATCATGGCCGCCGCATCGCCACGATAAATTCCCAGGCTGTCCCACAATTAATGAGGAGGTCTACTACTTCCAGATCGGTAAAGAAGGATCTGATCACGGCAACGCTGAAGGCGTTGGCTTCTTCCATGTCTACACAGTCGATGAGACTTTAGATGAGACTGTAACTATCCACGATAAAGATACTTATGTTGTCCCCCACGGTTATCACGGCCCATCTATCGCCTCCCCTGAATACCCAATGTACTTTTTAAATGTTATGGCCGGTCCTGCGCCAGAACGCAGCATGGCATTTTGTGATGATCCAGCACACCACTGGATTAGAGATTCATGGAATGATCAAGTGCAAGATCCCCGTTGTCCTGTTACTTCAGCCCAAGGCAAGGTTAAAAAATGAAGAAAGATATTCGTATCGCAGTTCTTGGACTCGGCTGGATGGGGCAAGCGCACTCTCGCTCTGCGTTGCGCATCCCATCGCTCTTTCCTAACAGAGGTTTTCAACCTATCTTGCAAGTTTGTGCCGATGTAGATCCAGCAAGACAGAAGAGCGCAGTAGAAGATTACGGTTTTGCACGTGCAACAGGTGATTGGATGGAGGCAGCAACCGCACCTGATGTGGATGCTGTTTGGGTAACTGCGCCAAATATGTTGCATCTGCCCATGATTGAAGCGGCAACTAAGGCCGGCAAGGCAGTCTTTAGTGAAAAACCAATTGGCGGAAAGCCAGAACAAACAGTGCAAGCTTATAAATTAGCTAAAGCTGCCGGAGTTCCAACTGGGGTTGGCTATAACTATGTGTGGGCTCCTCTTGTTCTTCACGCAAAGAACTTGATCTCAAGTGGCGCACTTGGCGAAATTACACATTATCGTGGTCGTTTTTTGAGTATGTATGGCAGCGATGAACTTGGCTTACTCACCTGGCGTTTTAAATTAGCCGATGCTGGTTACGGAGTATCTAGCGACATTCTTAGCCATAGCGTTTCGATGGCGCAATTTTTAGTGGGATCTATCTCTGAAGTAGTCGGAATGCAGAACACCACAATTAAAGAACGTCCTCTTCCGACTGGAAATGCTGGCCATTACTCACGCGGTAAAGCCAGTGATCCAAAAGGCGTTGTAGAAAATGAAGATTTTGCTTCCATGCTCTGTACCTTTGAAAATGGCGCAACCGGAACTTTTGAAGTAAGTCGCACCGTGGTTGGCCCAGAAAGTCAGAACGCATTTGAAATTTATGGAACCAAGGGCTCTCTGATGTGGAACTTAGAGAAAATTAATGAGCTGCAATATTACGAATTAGGTTCATCTCTCAATACCGGATACACAACTATCTATGGCGGCGATCGCTTCCCATTCCACGGCGCCTTTGTGCCAGGCCAAGCAAATGCAATTGGCTTTGAAGATCTAGTTGCTATTGAAGATTACTCATTTATGCAATCAATCGCAGAAGGCACAAGCTTTGGACAAAGCTTTAAAGAGGCCGTTGATGTAGTCAGCGTGCAGCAAGCTTTGATTAATTCGTGGAGCTCACGCACTTGGGAGAAGGTCAAAGATTTAAGTCTTTAAACCAATTCAAGGATTCGGGATTGGCAAGTGCACTTAAGTTGGTAATTTCAACCTTGTTAATGGCATTGGCAACGGCTATTTCAACGAGTTTGTTACTTTTTGTCCGTGGAAAATCTGGCGCCTGCACGATTAGCGCTGGAACGTGGCGCGGGCTTGCCTTCTGCTTAAGCGCCAATTTAATTTCCTCAATCAAGCTCTGACTCAGCACGACACCTTCAACCAGCTTCACAAAGAGCACAATTCTGGTGTCGCCTTCCCAATTCTGAGCGATCGCCAATGATTCGGTAATTTCAGCAAATTCTTCTGTGATGCGATAAATCTCAGCAGTTCCTATCCGGACTCCTCCTGCATTTAAAGTCGCATCCGAACGGCCATGCATGATGTATCCGCCTTCAGTGGTTTTCTCTACATAGTCGCCATGGGTCCAAGCATTGGC